>CBFHML010000074.1:0-2134 GCA_965656855.1 Roseovarius sp. | reverse complement strand
ATTTCCACGTCACCGCAGAGCCGGTTTCGACCTGCGTCCACATCACCTTGGCCCGGTCGCCCCGGCAATCGGCGCGCTTGGTGACAAAGTTGTAGATGCCGCCTGTGCCGTCCTCGTTGCCTGGGAACCAGTTCTGCACGGTGGAATATTTCACCTCCGCATCTTCCTCGACCACGATCTCGACCACGGCGGCATGCAGCTGTGATTGGTCACGCTGAGGGGCGGTGCAGCCTTCGAGATAGCTGACATATGACCCCTTGTCGGCGATGATCAGCGTCCGCTCGAACTGACCGGTATTTTCAGCGTTGATGCGGAAATAGGTGCTCAGTTCCATGGGACAGCGCACGCCCGGCGGCACGTAGACAAACGATCCATCCGAAAAGACCGCCGAATTGAGCGTCGCGTAATAGTTGTCGCTGACAGGCACGACCGAGCCGAGATATTTCTTCACCAACTCGGGGTGTTTCTGGATCGCCTCAGAGATTGAGCAGAAGATCACGCCTGCCGCTTCAAGCTCTTTTTGGAACGTCGTACCCACGGACACGGAATCGAACACCGCGTCCACAGCCACCTTGCGGCCTTCGGCGGGCGCATTCTCTGCGCCTTCGACCCCGGCCAGAACCATTTGCTCCTTCAGCGGAATACCCAGCTTGGCATAGGTTTCCAGCAGCTTGGGGTCCACCTCGTCCAGCGACTTGGGCTTCACTTCCATGCTCTTGGGACGCGCATAGTAATACTGATCCTGAAAGTCGATTTCCGGATAGTCGATCATCGCCCAATCCGGCTCTTTTTTCTGGAGCCAGCGCTCATAAGCCTCCAGCCGCCAGTCGGTCATCCACTGCGGCTCTTCATTCTTTTCCGAGATCAGCTTGACGATATCGGTGGACAGGCCCTTGGGCGCGTATTCCATCTCGATATCGGTGTTCCAGCCGTGTTTATAGGTTCCGACCTCGCGCACCGCATCGACGGTTTGCTGGTCAACACCCTCTTTCACACTTGTCTCGTCCAGTGCAGCCATGGGGCCACCTCCTCTTTTAAGCGATCCTGCATCCCGGCGCCGTCTCAGGCCGCCCGGGCGCGAAACCTTTCATGTTGCTTCAGCCACGCCGTGGCAAAGCGGTCGATCTCTTCCTCGGTCGTCTCGGGGCCAAGCGAGACCCGGATGGCACTCGCGGCCTCGGCGGCGTCAAAGCCCATGGCGCGCAAGACCCTGCTTTCGCGCACCTTGCCACTGGAACAGGCCGATCCCGCCGATATGGCAAAGCCCGCCAGATCCATCGCCATCACCTGCGTTTCCCCCTTCCAGCCGGGTGTCACGAAACAACTGGTGTTCGGCAGACGCGACTCTGCTTTCCCGACAAAAATAGTCTCGTTTGCAGAATGCTCAAGCGTTCTTTCTAGAATGTTTCTAAGTTTTTCGACGCGGGCCCACACGCCCTGCTCCAGATCGCGCTGCGCAGCCTCGGCCGCGGCCCCAAATCCGGCGATCCCGATAATGTTCTCGGTGCCCGATCGCCGCCCCATCTCCTGCCCGCCACCGGGACCAAGCGTGGGAATATCCACCCCCTGCCTGACAATCAGCGCGCCCACACCCTTGGGCCCGCCCAGCTTATGCGCCGACATCACCGCCAGATCAGCCCCCGACCAAGCAAAGGAAAACGGCACACGCCCCACAGCCTGCGTGATGTCCAACAGCAGCAGCCCCTCGCCCGGCACCGCGTCGCTGATCACGCCGGTCTCTGAATTGGCCAGCCCATGCGCCCGTATCCCGACAGGCCCCGCGCCCGCTGACCGATGCGCCCATAGCGCATCATGGGCCGTGTCCTGCACCGCGACAGACACCTCGGCAAATCCCGCCAGCACGCGCGCCGCCTCCGTCGCGCCCGAGGTGAACACCACCTCCTGTGGCGCGCATCCCACGGCTACCGCAACCTGCGCACGCGCCCGCTCCACCAGAGCTTTGGCCGCGCGCCCCTCGCCATGCACCGAAGACGGGTTGCCCACAACCTCCATCGCCGCAAGCATCGCGTCACGTGCCTCAGACCGCAACGGCGCGGTGGCATTATAATCCAGATAGACCCGGCTCACACCGCCCCCCACTGCTTCATCTGGCGAAAAATACCTCGGGGTGAGC
>CBFHML010000073.1:0-44263 GCA_965656855.1 Roseovarius sp. | reverse complement strand
TAGGTCGTGGTGGCGTGCTGTGTGCCCTGCGCGGCCTTGGTCACCGCCATGCGCCCGCTGATACGGTCGCGTTGCGGCGGCGTGAAAAGCTGCGGCACGGAGATCTGCAAGCCCTCTGCCAGCTTCTTGAGCGCCTCATAGGTGGGCGACATCTGGCCGTTTTCGATCTTGGACAGGGTCGAGCGCGCAAGCCCCGCCTGCTTCGCCGCCTGTTCCAGCGTCCAGCCGCGAGATTTGCGCAATTCCCGCACGCGGATGCCAAGATTGAGCGGTTCGGCTGACTCTTCCTCGCCGCTTTCGCGGGCGATACGGATCAGGCTGACGGGTGAGCGATCTTCCATAACGCAAAGCTATACGCAGCGGGTGTCAGACTTGCAACTGGCCCTGTCGGCACCTAAGCCGGGATCATGCTGTCCGAGATCAGATCAACGCCCTTTGCGCCCTGCCCCGCGCCGTTCAACATGGCCGCGCATGTGCTGCGCCATGCGGGCGACCTGCCTGATAAGGTGGCACTGGCGGTGCTTGGCCTGTCGGGCGCGGAACGCTGGAGCTTTGCCCGGTTGCAAGACGCCGTTTTGAGGACCGGCACGGGGCTGCTGCGGGCGGGCCTGCACCCCGGCGATCGGGTGCTGATGCGGCTTGGCAATACGGTCGATTTCCCGGTGGCCTATCTGGGGGCGCTGGCCGTGGGGATGGTGCCGGTGCCGACCTCGGCGCAACTGACAGCGCGTGAGGTGGCAGGGATCATCGACGTCACAGACCCCGGCGCAATCCTGCTGGCGGATGGGGTGGCCTGCCCCGAAACGGATCTGAAAATTATCGGCACCGACGCGCTGCGCGAGATGCGCACACTGCCCCCTGCCACCTATCATATGGGTGATCCGGACCGGGCCGGGTACATCGTCTTTACCTCCGGCACATCGGGCGTCCCGCGTGCTGTGGTTCACGCGCATCGCGCCATCTGGGCGCGGCAAATGATGGTTGATGGCTGGTACGGGTTACAGCAGGACGACCGGCTGATGCATGCGGGCGCGTTCAACTGGACGTATACGCTGGGCACCGGGCTGATGGACCCATGGGCGGCAGGGGCGACCGCGCTTATCCCCGGCGCCGGGATCACACCAGAACAGATGCCGCTTTTGATGAAACGGCACGACGCGACGATTTTTGCCGCAGCACCGGGCGTTTTCCGCAAGGTGCTGGGCGGGCGGATGCCCACCCTGCCCCGCCTGCGACACGCGCTGTCAGCGGGCGAAAAACTGTCTGGAACGATCGCACAGGATTGGCAGGCGGCCACCGGCACGCAAGTGTATGAGGCCTTTGGCATGTCCGAATGCTCCACCTTTATTTCCGCAAGCCCCGATCACCCGGCGGCACCCGGCACTCTGGGACGGCCCCAACAGGGACGATGCGTGGCTATTCTTGGCGCGGATGGCCCGGTGCCGCGCGGCACCGAAGGCACCATCGCGGTACATCGCCACGATCCCGGTCTGATGCTGGGCTATTTGGGCGCGCCCGAGGCGACAGAGGCGCGGATGCAGGGCGACTGGTTTCTGACCGGCGATCAGGGAATGATGGATGCCGCCGGCGACATCACCTATCTGGGCCGCGCGGATGACATGATGAACGCAGGCGGCTTTCGCGTGTCACCGCTAGAGGTGGAGGCGGTGCTGAACACGCATTCCGGCATCACTCAGTCCGCTGTCACCGATATCGAGGTCAAGCAAGACGCGCGCCTTATCATGGCCTTTTACACCGGGCCTGCGCCCCTTGACGGCGATGCATTGCATCGGTTTGCGGCCGAGGCCCTTGCAAGCTACAAGCGCCCCCGAGGATATTTTCATCTGGACGCGTTGCCCACAGGCGCGAATGGCAAACTCCAGCGCCGCGAACTGGCGCGTATATACGAGGCCCTCAATGGTCAAACTTGACATTATCTCCGACCCGATCTGCCCATGGTGCTATATCGGCAAGGCCTATCTGGATCAGGCTATCGCGGAACGCCCCCGTCACCCGTTCGAGATCGAATGGCACCCCTATCAGCTCAACCCCGACATGCCGCCAGAGGGCATGGACCGGCGCGCCTATCTGGAGGGAAAGTTCGGCGGCAAGGAAGGCGCGGTGCAAGCCTATATGCCGGTCGTGCAACAGGCCGAGGCGGCAGGGCTCAAGATCGACTTCGAGGGGATAAAACGCACGCCCAACACGCTTGATGCGCATCGGCTGATCCATTGGGCCGGGATAGAGGACCGCCAGATGGTCGTCGCCATGTCGCTGTTCCGGGCCTATTTCGAAGAAGGCCGAGACATTGGCACACATGAGGTTCTGGCCGATATCGCCGACAGCGCGGGCATGGATGGCGCCGTGATCCAAAAGCTTCTGCGCTCGGACGCGGATATCGAGGGCATCGGCCAAAAAGACGCCGGGTTTCGCAAGATGGGCATCACCGGTGTGCCCTGCTTTATCGTGGCAGGCAAACATGCGGTGCCCGGATGCCAGCCGCCTGAGACATGGATCAAAGTGATCGACGAGATCAACGCCATGTCCGATCAGGACGGCGACGTCTGATCAAGACCAGCCTTACCCGCTGAGAAAACGCGCTGTGCGCCAACGGCCTGACGGCTGTGCAGCGCGGGCTATGGTCCCCGGATTGGGGCCATGATAGCGCCGTCGGCATGACAGATTCCGCCGCACGCCCCCTGCCAACAACCTCTCCGCCCGGTCGGCTCGAATTCGTGGCGATGATGGCCATGCTGGTCGCCACGGTCGCCTTTTCCATCGACGCGATGCTGCCCGCCCTGCCCGAAATCGGCGCAGAATTTTCGCCAGATGCCCCCAATCGGGCACAGCTTATCATCGGAGCTTTTGTCCTGGGCCTTGGTTTTGGCACGTTTTTCGTCGGGCCGCTGGCGGATCGGTTCGGGCGCAAACCGGTTATTCTGGCGGGCAGCCTGCTTTATGCCGGTGGCGCGCTCGCGGCGGTCTATGCGCCGGGGCTGGAGACGCTGATCGCGGCACGCGTGGTGCAGGGCATCGGCGCATCAGCGGCGCGGATCGTGCCTTTGGCGATCATCCGCGACATGTTCTCGGGGCGGGAAATGGCCCGGCTCATGAGCTTTGTGATGCTGGTCTTCACGCTGGTGCCGGCGATGGCACCGATGGCTGGCAATGCCATCATCGCTCTGTCGGACTGGCAGGGGATCTTTTGGGCCTTCATCTTGTTCGCGGTCATTTCCTCAGGTTGGATGGCACTGCGCCTGCCGGAATCTTTGCCGCTCGAACGGCGCGTGCCGCTCAACCTGTCAACATTGCTGCGTGGTCTGAAAGAGATCTTTTCCATTCGGCTGGTCCGGCTGGCGATTGCGGTGAAAACGCTGATTTTCGGGATGATGTTTGCCTCGATCAGTTCGATCCAACAGATCATGGATGTGAGTTTTGGCCGCGGCGACGAATTCCCGTACTGGTTCGCGCTTATTGCCGTGGGCGCGGCGTGCAGCAGTTTCTTGAATGCCACGCTGGTGATGCGGCTGGGCATGCGCAAGCTGATCCATACCGCCCTCGCAGTGCAGGCCGTGCTGACGGTGATTGCGCTTGCCCTTATCCTCAGTGGATTGCCGATCGAGCAGGGTTTTGCCGTATATTTCATCTGGCAAATGAGCGTGTTTTTTCAGATCGGGCTGACGATGGGCAACATCAATGCGCTGGCCCTGGAACCTCTGGGGCATATCGCCGGTTTGGCCTCCAGTCTGAAGACCGGCATCGCAACCGTATTCTCGGTTTTTCTGTCGGTACCTATCGGGCTGGCCTTTGATGGCACACCAGTGCCGCTCATGATCGGGTCCCTCATACTGGTGGGCGCTGCTTTGTGGCTGATGCGGGCGGTGCGTGTAGAAGACAGTCATGGCGCATGATTTTTCGGTATACTGTCGCATACGGTCTTTCCACATCGGTGCCGATCCGCTATGACGCGAACAACCGCGATTCCTGAACGGGACCAAAGGCGCGGCGCAGCGGGCCTTAATTCACGCCGCTTTCGCCGTCCCGGACATGACCAAAAGCGCCCTGTCAGAGATCGCATCGCACGACTGGAAACCTGATCGAAAGGGATCACCGATGGCCAACGACACCAATCCCGACATCATCTACACCAAGGTCGACGAAGCGCCCGAGCTTGCCAGCGCCTCGTTCTTGCCGATCATCCGCAAGTTCGCGGCGGCTGCGGATGTGTCTGTCGGCGTCAAGGATATCTCGCTGGCCGGGCGCATCCTCTCGACCTTCCCCGAGGCATTGAGTGCAGAGCAGCGCATCTCAGACGATCTGGCGGAACTGGGCGAGCTGGTGAAAAAGCCACAAGCCAACGTGATCAAACTGCCCAACATCTCTGCCTCGGTGCCACAGCTTGTGGCAGCGGTGCGCGAGTTGCAAAGCCAAGGCTACGACATTCCCGACTATCCCGAGGCCCCCGAGACCGATGACGAGCGCGCGGTGCGTGCGAAATACGACACGATCAAGGGCTCTGCCGTGAACCCGGTCCTGCGCGAGGGAAATTCCGACCGCCGCGCCGCGGCCCCGGTCAAGAAATTCGCTCAAAGCAACCCGCACCGCATGGGTGAATGGACCGCTGGCAGCAAGACGCGCGTGGCCTCGATGACCGAGGGGGATTTCTTCTCCAACGAGGTGTCGGCCACCTTGGACAAGGCGGGGACCGCCAAGATCGTGCTGGAAACCGCAAATGGCGAGACCGTTCTGAAAGAGGCCGTGTCCTATCCCGAGGGAACAGTCGTTGATGCGACCTACATGTCCGCCAAGGCGCTTGATACCTTCCTCGCTGCGGAAATCGAAAAGACCAAGCAGGAAGGCACGCTTTTCTCGCTGCATATGAAGGCCACGATGATGAAGGTGTCTGACCCGATCATCTTTGGTCACGCGGTCAAGGAATGGCTCAAGCCCGTGTTCGAGACCTATGGCGATGAGTTGAAAGCCGCAGGCGTCAACCCTGCGTCCGGCATGGCAGATCTGCTGGACCGGGTGAAAGACAACGCCAAGATCATGGCCGCCATCGAAGAGGTGCGCGAAACGCGCCCGCCGATGTACATGGTGAATTCCGACAAGGGCATCACCAACCTGCATGTTCCCTCGGATGTGATCATCGACGCGTCGATGCCCGCTCTCATTCGCGATGGCGGCAAGGGCTGGGGGCCGGACAACCAGCAGCATGACACCAATTGCGTCATCCCGGACAGTTCCTACGCGCCGGTCTATGATGAGACGATCCGCTTTTTCAAAGCCCACGGCAAGCTGGACCCGGCAACCGCTGGAACCGTGCAGAATATCGGCCTGATGGCGCAAAAAGCTGAGGAATATGGCAGCCACCCGACCACGTTCGAAATCCCTGAGGACGGGACCGTGAAAATGGTGCTGGAGGACGGCACCGTGTTGCACACGCACGCGGTCGAGGCCGGGGATATCTGGCGCTCTGCTTCGGCGCGCAAGGCCCCGATCGAGGATTGGGTGCATCTTGCCATCGAGCGCCAAAAGGCGACCGGCTATCGCGCGATCTTCTGGCTGGACCAGAGCCGCGCACATGACGCAGAGCTGATCGACTACGTGATGCCGATCCTTGAGGCAAAGGGCGTCGCCGACAAGTTCGAAATCATGGCCCCGCGTGAGGCGACCCGTGCCTCGCTGGAAACCATCACCAAGGGTGAAAACACCATCGCCATCACCGGCAACGTGCTGCGCGACTACCTGACGGATCTCTTTCCGATCCTGGAGCTGGCAACCTCGGCCAAGATGCTGTCCATCGTGAAACTGATGAATGGCGGCGGTTTGTTCGAGACCGGCGCGGGCGGCTCTGCCCCCAAACATGTGCAGCAGTTGCAGGAACAAAACCATCTGCGGTGGGACAGCCTTGGAGAGTTCTGCGCGCTTGGCGAAAGCCTGAAATTCCTCGCGGATGCACAGGACAATTCCCGCGCCAAGGTTCTGGGCGAAGCCGTAGAGGCCGCAACGCAGGGCGTTCTGGATAATGACCGCTCTCCCAGCCGCAAGGTCGGCGAGCCGGACAACCGCGACAGCCATTACTGGTTTGCCCGCTACTGGGCCGAGGCACTGGCAGAGCAGTCGGACGATGCCGCCCTTGCCAAAGAGTTTGGCCCCGTTGCCCACGCTCTTGCCCAGAACGAGGCGAAAATCCTCGCGGAACTGGCCGAGGCGCAGGGACAAGCCGCGGATATCGGCGGCTATTACCATCCCGACCCGGTCAAGCTTTCGTCTGTCATGCGACCCAGTGCGACGCTGAACGCGATCATCGGCTGACGTGATACACGGATCGGCGGCACACGATGCCCGCCGATCCGGTCAATACCCTGACCCGACTGGGAAAATACCGTGTGATCTTGCGGGTTTTTCCCGCTTGTGGTGGAAAGAGCCGCGTTGCGGCCTTACGTCCCCTCATATGTCCAGCGCCAATGAAACCGCCATCCGGCACTCCAAGCTGGAGGACGCGCAAGGTCTCGCCTTGGGGGTTTTCCTGTGCAGCGTCGGTATCCACATACTGACCCATGTGGGGCTGGTCACCGGGCAGACCGCAGGGGTCGCCGTGATCGTCAGCTATCTGACAGGCTGGTCCTTTGGCACGGCGTTCTTTGTCATCAACCTGCCCTTTTATGTGCTGGCCTATGGTCGCTTGGGTCTGGAATTCACGATCAAGTCTCTGGTGTCAGTGGCGCTTTTGTCGGTGATGACGGACCTGATGCCGCTCGGGTTTACCATCGATACGCTGCACCCTGCGCTTGGCGCACTCATCTTTGGGTCGACTGTGGGTATGGGGCTCTTGGCGATGTTCCGGCACCGCAGTTCGCTTGGCGGGCTTGGCGTCGTGGCATTCTGGGTGCAGGACAAAACCGGGTTTCGCGCGGGCTATGTGCAGCTGATGACCGATACGGTCATCTTTGCGGTGGCGGCCCTGCTTTTCCCGCTTAGCGTGGTGGGGTGGTCATTGCTCGGGGCGCTGGTGCTCAACCTTGTGATCACCTTCAACCACAACCGCACGCACTATGTGGCCACCTAAGCGGCTTAGCTCGCGCTGTCCTCGCTGCGTGGTCCCATACGCTCAAAATAGTCGATGTCGCGCACTGTGATCCAGCCTGACAGGATGATCGTGGCAGAGATCGCCCACAACACAAAGGCGACGCCGGTGGTGATGTAGAACTTCTTTCGCAGGTGATGGTTCTCGGGAGATCCCTTATGCGTGCCCGCGACTGTGGTGCCCGCCTCGCCCTGTGTCTGGATACGGATCGGCAGCACGATCAGAAAGGTCATGAACCAGATGACTAGAAACAGAACGATACCAGAGGCGATGCCCATCAGACTTGCTCCAATTCCACGAGGCAGCCATTGAAATCCTTTGGATGCAGGAACAGCACAGGTTTGCCATGTGCGCCGATCTTTGGCTCGCCGCTGCCCAGTACGCGCGCGCCTGTTTCCTTGAGATGGTCACGCGCCGCAAGGATATCATCCACCTCGTAGCAGACATGGTGAATGCCGCCCGAGGGGTTCTTTTCCAGAAACCCGTTGATCGGGCTGTCCTCGCCCAACGGATAAAGAAGCTCGATCTTGGTGTTGGGCAGTTCGATAAAGATGACCGTGACGCCGTGATCGGGCTCATCCTGCGGCGGGCCAACCTTGGCGCCCAGCGCGCTGCGGTACTGATCCGCTGCCGCCTCTAGATCAGGCACGGCGATGGCCACGTGATTCAAACGTCCGATCATGGTGAAATACCCCGTCTCATGCAGTCCATGATCTTATGGGGGCTTGGCGGCACCAAAACAAGTGCGTGACCTATCCCAAAGGGAAAGTCTGTCGATCTGCCGCAGGTCGGCTGGCGCTTAACGCTTCATTAGGCATGGATTCTGTAGGCTCGTGACACGCGCAATGCCTGCGTCCGATGGAGACACGCCATGCCAAATTTCGACCCGCACGTTCCAATTCACACCCCGACCGCCCGACGGCCGCTTCTCGGGCTGACCATTCTCGTTGTGGAGGATAGCCTCTTTGCCTGCGAGACGATCCGGCTCATGTGCCTGCGTAGCGGTGCGCGCGTGCGGCGGGCCGATTGTCTGCGCTCTGCCCGCCGGCATCTGAAGGTCTATCGCCCGTCCGTGGTGATCGTGGATATGGGCCTGCCCGACGGGTCGGGTGTCGAACTTATCACCGAGCTCAATACGTGCTCTGCACGCGTGAGCGGCATTCTGGGGCTGAGCGGCGATCCCGACACCGAAACGGCGGCACGGCAGGCCGGGGCTGATGGCTTTTTGACCAAACCCTTGGCCAGCCTCGCGGAATTCCAACAAGCCGTGCTGGAAGTTCTGCCGCGCGAACAACAGCCAATCGGGCCACGCATCCTGTGCGACGAGACGGTGATACCTGACCGCATGGCCTACCGTGAAGACATGACCCATGTCGCGGCACTGCTAGACGATACCCGCGAGGGACCGGTGCTTGACTATGTCACGCAGTTTCTGCGCGGCGTTGCACATTCCGCCGAGGATGCCGTGCTTGCCGACGCCGCACAGGAGCTTGCCACGCGTCGGGCCGGGGGCGGCAATGGCGGCGAGGCCGTCACGCGCATCATCGGCCTGCTGCAAGAGCGTATCCGCAACGAGGTCGCCATCTGAGGCCGGATATCCGCTGGCGGGCGGCGCGCCGCTAGGACAAACCCGGATCGTCTGCGCGCCTGATCGGCGTGGTCAACTCGCTCAGGCGCTGCACCTGTCGCTCGTCAGGGCCAAAATTCCGCTCTGACATCCAGCTTGTATACGCCTCTGACAGAGCGGGCCAATCCTTGTCGATGATGGCAAACCACGCCGTGTCGCGATTGCGCCCCTTCACGATGCTGGCCTGCACGAAAACCCCCTCATAGCTGAATCCCAGACGCTGCGCGGCGCGGCGTGAGGCGGCATTCAGCGCATTGCATTTCCACTCCACCCGGCGATAGCCCGCCTCGACCGACCAGCCGATCATCAGCGTGATCGCCTCTGTCGCAGCCCTTGTGCGTTGCAGAACGGGGGAAAAGGCGATGTATCCGATTTCTATTGACCCGGCATCAGGCTGCATCCGCAAAAAAGCGACGAAGCCAGCCACCCTGTCGCTGTCTTTGTCGTGGATGGCGTAAAAGAGGATATCATCCCGCGCTGTCGCCGCCGCCATCCAGTCACAGAGTTCTGCAACACAGTTGAATGGGCCGTCGGGCATATAATCCCAGATCTGATCATGGCCTTTGAACACCTCAAAGAGCGCCGCCGAATGCCGCTCGGCACACAGCGGGTCAAGACGGGCATAGCGCCCCTCGATGACGCGGCCATCCGGCAGGGTCGGCGGATGCCATCCATCCAGATGCGCGCCCAGAAGTCGCAGGTTGGTCATGTCCAAAGCTCCGTGAATGCGGTCTGCGCATCTCTGTCAGACGATTAGCCGCGGATCTCGCCCGAGGTCCACACCGGGAAAAACGGTACGCTCGATCACTCCCGGCGACAATTCGAAAAGGTCGCGCATGATCCAGCCCGCATAGGCCCGCACATCCTGCGTCGGCATGAGATCGCGGCGCTTGTACAGATCGGCCTCGGTCAGACCAGGCCAATCGCCCAGCACACGCCCACCCCGCAAGGCACCACCGGCAAGGATCTTCGCGCCGCCGGTTCCGTGATCTGTTCCCTTGGTCCCATTCACCTGCACAGTGCGGCCAAACTCGGTCATCGCGACTACGGCGGTCTTTTGCCAGACATCGCCAAGATCCCCCCGCAGAGTCAGGATCGCCGTTTGCAGCCGGTCAAGCGCGCGCCGCAGCGACACATCCTGCCGCGCATGGGTATCAAAGCCTGACAGCGAAAATGCCGCGATCCGGCTTTCGCCACGCAAACGCTCGGCGGCAAACCGTGCGATGGTTTCCGCGCTGTCCGCGCCGCGTTGCGGGCGCATCATGTCTTGCATCGTGTCCATCATCATCGCGTTGTCCATCTCTTCGCCGCCGGTCAGCGCCGTGATGGTGCCCTGCGACAGCTCGACCGCCTCGGCCATCGCATCGCGCAACAGCGGGTCATCATACATCACGAGATCCAGCAGGCGCCGCGCCTGCGGGCTGAGCGCAAGGGCGGAATCAGGCGCCCAGTTGGCGACCTCGGCCGCCCCTTTGAGCAAGAGCATATCGCCACGCCCAATGGCGTAGGCCGTATCGCTCTGGACGCCGGGGATCTCTTTCAACAAGCGATTCAACCAACCGTCCCGCACCCAGCCCAGCGCAAGACTGCGGGTCATCAGGGCGCGGCGGGTCAAAGGAGAAGAGGATGTCATCGCGGCTCTCTGTGTCAGGGTCGCTGAAATTGCGGTGAGGCGAGCACGATGCCGATCCCCTCGGGGCGGGTCTCTGCCGCACGGGCCGCAAAAATCAGATCGTCGCGCGCCCGCCCGCAAAGGGCCACCTGCACAAAGTCCCGCGGATCAGGCAGCATCCGGCGCAAGAGGAACGGCGCGCTCATCGCCCAATGGATGCGTGCGGCCATGCGCTGCGGTGTGATCCAGTCGGCATCGGCCTCGGGCCAGCCATCAGGGCCCACGGGGTTGACCCAGTCCTGCCCCATCAGCGTCAAAGGCCCGAGCGCGACGCGGCGCAGATTCCTCGGATTTGTCGGCACATGACGCGGCACCAGGTCAAGCGCGCGCAGCGCCGATCCGATAAAATCAATCGGCGGCTTCACGTTGCCCGGCCCCTCGCCTCACGACGCAGGTCGCGCAACCTTTCACGTCAGCGCTGAAACGCCTCGTCGCGGTCTGCTTGGGTCTTGGCCTTGCGTGCGCTGCGACGTTCCGCCCTGATGTCTTGCAGCGCCAGCCGGACATGATCGAATCCGGGGATCGGATAGGCCTCGGCGGCACTGTCGGGCCCCTGCAAAAGTGCAAGCATCGCCCTGACGCTGGGGACAGGGGCGATCCGGGGGGAAAGACCACAGCCGAAACGGATCGCGGCCCGCTCTGGATCGAAACTCATTCTCCGCCCTCGATACACGAAATGCTACCTGATCAAGGTAGCACATCATGCAAGGGCGATCACCTTCAACCCGGAGCCCGGCAGGGTTCCGCCGCAAACAGCCGCGCGCGGGCGCCCCGCCGATCCGGCTTGCCTCAATCCTCTTGCGGAATGACGCGCAGACCCAGTTCCATAAGTTGATCCGGCGTCGGATCAGAGGGAGCGTTCATCATGAGATCCTCGGCCCGCTGGTTCATCGGGAACATGATGACCTCGCGGATATTGGACGTGCCCGCCAGCAGCATCACCATACGGTCGATCCCTGCCGCACAGCCACCATGGGGCGGTGCGCCATATTGGAACGCGTTGACCATGCCGCCGAACCGCTTGTGCACCTCGGCCTCGTCATAGCCTGCCAGCTCGAACGTCTTGATCATCGTCTCAAGCTTATGATTCCGGATGGCGCCTGAAATCAGCTCATAGCCATTGCAGCTGAGGTCATACTGATAGCCCAGCACATCGAGAGGATCACCATTGAGCGCCTCGATCCCGCCTTGGGGCATGGAGAACGGGTTGTGCGAAAAGTCGATCTCGCCCGATTCCTCATCTGCCTCGTACATCGGGAAATCCACGATCCATGCAAAGGCAAAGCGGTTTTCGTCCGTCAGGCCCAGTTCCTCGCCGATGGTGACGCGCGCCTTGGCTGCAACCCGCTCGAACGCCTGCGGCTTGCCCCCAAGGAAAAAGGCCGCGTCGCCTACGCCAAGGCCAAGTTGCTCGCGGATCGCCTCTGTGCGCTCAGGGCCGATATTCTTGGCCAGCGGTCCGGCGGCTTCCATGCCGTCGCCCTGATCGCGCCAGAAAATATAGCCCATGCCCGGCAGGCCTTCTTTCTGGGCAAAGGCGTTCATCCGGTCACAGAACTTGCGGCTGCCACCTGAGGGCGCGGGGATCGCGCGGATCTCGGTGCCGTCCTGTTCCAGCAGCTTGGCGAAGATGGCAAAGCCCGAGCCGCGGAAATGTTCGGATACGTCCTGCATCTTGATCGGGTTGCGCAGGTCGGGCTTGTCGGTGCCATACCACAGCGCCGCGTCGCGGTAGCTGATCTGCGGCCACGTCTCGTCCACGGCTTTGCCATCCGCGAACTCCTCAAAAAGGCCCTTGATCACCGGCTGGATCGTGTCGAACACGTCCTGCTGCTCGACAAAGCTCATTTCCAGATCGAGCTGGTAGAAATCGGTGGGCGAGCGGTCGGCGCGCGGGTCCTCGTCGCGGAAACAGGGGGCGATCTGGAAATACTTGTCAAAGCCCGACACCATGATGAGCTGCTTGAACTGCTGCGGCGCCTGCGGCAGCGCATAGAACTTGCCCGGATGCAGGCGTGACGGCACCAGAAAATCGCGGGCGCCTTCGGGCGACGAGGCGGTGATGATCGGCGTCTGGTATTCACGAAAGCCGATATCCCACATGCGCTTGCGGATGCTTGCCACCACGTCGGAGCGCAATTTCATGTTGTCCTGCATCGCCTCGCGGCGCAGATCGAGATAGCGATAGCGCAGGCGCGTTTCCTCGGGATATTCCTGATCGCCGAAGACCATCAGCGGCAGTTCGTTGGACGCGCCCAGCACCTCCATGTCGCGGATGAAAACCTCGACTTCGCCGGTGACGATCTTGGGGTTCACAAGGCTCTCGTCGCGCGCCTTCACCTCGCCGTCGATCCGCACGCACCATTCGCTGCGCAGCTTTTCCACATCCTTGAAAACGGGGCTATCGGGATCGCATAGAACCTGCGTCATCCCGAAATGGTCCCGCAGGTCGATAAAGAGCACGCCGCCATGATCGCGGATGCGGTGGACCCAGCCCGACAGGCGAACGGTCTCTCCGACGTTGGATTTGGTAAGCTCGGCGCAAGTATGGCTGCGATATGCGTGCATGTCGTCCTCTCTGGGCACGTGGCCCGGCGCGTTTCACGGTCCGCGCCGATACACCTTGGCGCGCGGCCAAAGTCAAGGCGACAAGCGGCCGAGTTGACCAGTGGAATTCCAAAAAGATTTACAAAATAGCCGATTTACGCAAAAATTACACCGTTCGAGCAGACAGCCGGGAAAAGACCGGCCCCAAGGCGGGTTTCACATAAAGTCCTTTCTGCGCCTGTGAGCGCGACAAGACGGGGTGAAATCATGTGGAACAAAACCCTCGATGCTTTTCTGACGCATCTTTTCAAAAAGGGCGATTTTGCCCTCACCTTTCCCGATGGCACGACGCGGCATTATGGCGACGGCACCGGCCCGCGCGTGGCGGTGACGCTGCATGATCCCAGTCTGCCCCGAAAGATCGTGCTGTCGCCCGACATGGCGGTGGGCGAGGCCTATATGGACGCGCGGCTGACGATCGAGGGCGACGATCTGCGCGGTTTTCTGACGCTGGCCATTCGCAACCTCGCCCGCCAAGGCCAGCCATGGTTTCGCCGCCCTCTGGTGTTGCTGCGGCATCTGGGGCGGCGTCTGCAACAGTTCAACCCAGCGCACCGGGCACGATCCAACGTGGCGCATCACTATGACCTGTCAGGCGCGCTATACGATCTTTTCCTTGATGCGGACCGGCAATATTCCTGCGCGTATTTCACGCGGCCCAACATGACGCTGGACGCCGCACAAGAGGCCAAGAAGCACCACATCGCGGCCAAGCTGCGGATCGAGCCGGGGATGAAGGTGCTGGATATCGGCTGTGGCTGGGGCGGTATGGGGCTGACGCTGGCGCGCGATTATGGCGCGCAGGTGCTGGGTGTGACGCTGTCACGCGAACAGCACGGTATTGCGCGCGCACGCGCCGAAAAGGCGGGGCTGGCGGACAAGGCCCGGTTCGAGCTGATGGATTACCGCGACCTTCGGGGACGTTTCGACCGGGTCGTATCGGTCGGCATGTTCGAACATGTCGGCGTGCCGCATTACAGCGAATATTTCCGCAATGTGCGCGACCGGCTCACAGAGGACGGCATCGCGCTTATCCACACAATTGGCCGCTGCGAGGCGCCGGGCACGACAAGCCCTTGGATCGCCAAGTATATCTTTCCGGGCGGCTATGTGCCCGCCATGTCAGAGGCTTTGCGCGCGATCGAGGATCAGGACATCTACACCACCGACATAGAGGTCTGGCGCTTGCATTATGCCGAAACGCTCAAGCATTGGCATGATCGCTTCATGGCCAATATCGACAAGGCCCGCGCGCTATATGATGACCGCTTTTGCCGGATGTGGCGCTACTACCTGATCGCCTGCGAGCTGACATTCCGCTACGACAGGCAGGTGGTGTTCCAGTTTCAGCTTGCACCGCGACAGACAAATGTGCCGTTGACGCGCGAGTATCTCTATCCGCACGACTCGACCGGCGATCTGCGCCACGCCGCCGAGTGAGCCTCAGACCAGCACAGGGGCCAGTTGCCGGGCAAAGCGCGCTTTCCACAGCGCCTCTTCGTATTCCGAGGGGCCAGTGCTGTCATAGACGACGCCACCGCCCATGTTGAGCGTGATACGCCCCCGATCCGCCAGCAGCGTGCGGATTGCCACGTTGAATTCCGACCGCCCGTCGGGTGCCGCCCAGCCAATCGTGCCGCAATAGATATCGCGCGCACCCGTTTCCTGCTCTGCGATGATCTGCATCGCGCGCAGTTTCGGCGCGCCAGTGATCGACCCACAGGGGAAAAGCGCGCGAAAGATGTCCGACAGCTGCGTGCCCGGCACCACGCGCCCGGTGATACGCGAGATCATCTGGTGCAACGTCGTATATGTCTCTACCCGGAAAAGATCGGGCACCTTGACGCTGCCCGGCTCGCACACGCGGCTGATATCATTGCGCAAGAGATCGACGATCATCAGGTTCTCGGCCCGGTTCTTTTCGTCGGTGCGCAGAAAGTCGCGGCGGCGAGCATCCTCTGCGGGGTCGTCGCTGCGTGGCTGCGTGCCTTTCATGGGCCGCGTCTCGATCCCGCCCACGCCATCGGTGCTGAAGAATAGCTCGGGCGAGCGGGACAGGATCGCAGGCAACCCCTGTGCGCGCACGAAGGCGCCGAACCGAACGGGCTGAAGCTGTGCCAGAGCCGCATACAGCGCCTCGGGCGGGGCATTGGTGGTCATGCAGGCCGGAAAGGTCAGGTTCGCCTGATAAATGTCACCCGCCGCAATATGCTCGTGCACGGCCTCGAACGCCTCGACATAGCGCGCCTCGTCCCAGCCGGGCTCGAACGCGTCAAGCATCGCAGGCCCGTCAGGCAGGGCCGGCACGCGGCCCGGTGCCTCGTAGACGCCGAACTGCATCAAGGGCACGCGCCGGCGCATGGGCATCAGCGGCGCAAGCCGCGGCTCCAGCGCGTAGCCCAGCTCGTAGCTGGCAAAGCCTGCCAGCCAAGCGCCGGCATCGCGCGCGGCGTCCAGCGCATCAAGTGCGGCGGGCACCTCTGTCGCGTCAAAGGCCGTAATTAGCCGCAGTGGCGCCTCGAATGCCGCCGCCACACCGTCCGGGCCATGATCGAAGCGAATCTCCAAGCCTTGCGTCCTTTCCTGTTTGACCGCTACTTAAAGTGACGCGCAGCACTTGCCACCCGCAAATACGCCGCTTCGGATGCTTTTTCCGATGCCCCTTGCAGCTGGCTGCGCGATGGATATAACCGCCAACAATTTGCGCTGACCCGGGGAACGAGATGCCAAAAAGAACCGATATTCAATCCATCATGATCATCGGTGCAGGCCCCATCATTATCGGGCAAGCATGCGAGTTTGACTACTCCGGCGCACAAGCCTGCAAGGCCCTACGCGAAGAAGGCTACCGCGTCATCCTCGTAAACTCAAACCCCGCGACGATCATGACCGATCCGGGGCTGGCCGACGCCACCTATATCGAGCCGATCACCCCCGAGATCGTGGCCCGCATCATCGAAAAGGAACGGCCCGACGCGCTCTTGCCCACGATGGGCGGGCAGACCGGTCTGAACACCGCACTTGCCGTGGCGGATATGGGCGTGCTGGAAAAATTCGGTGTCGAACTTATCGGCGCCAACCGTGAGGCCATCGAGATGGCCGAAGACCGCAAGCTTTTCCGCGAAGCGATGGACCGTCTGGGCATCGAAAATCCAAAGGCGACCATTGCCGAAACGATGGAAGAATGCATGGCCGCGCTAGAGCATGTCGGCCTGCCAGCGATCATTCGCCCCGCCTATACACTTGGCGGCACCGGCGGCGGCGTGGCCTATAACCGCGCGGATTATGAGCATTTCTGCAAATCCGGCCTCGATGCCTCGCCGGTCAGCCAGATCCTGATCGACGAGTCGCTGCTGGGCTGGAAAGAATTCGAGATGGAGGTCGTGCGCGACCGCGCCGACAATGCGATCATCGTCTGTGCCATCGAAAACGTCGATCCGATGGGCGTGCATACCGGCGACAGCATCACGGTTGCCCCCGCACTTACGCTCACCGACAAGGAATACCAGATCATGCGCAACGGCTCTATTGCCGTGCTGCGCGAGATCGGGGTCGAAACCGGCGGGTCCAACGTGCAATGGGCGATCAATCCCGAGGATGGCCGTATGGTCGTGATCGAGATGAACCCGCGCGTATCGCGCTCGTCCGCACTGGCCTCCAAGGCGACGGGCTTTCCGATTGCCAAGATCGCGGCCAAGCTGGCTGTCGGCTACACGTTGGATGAGCTCGACAACGACATCACCAAGGTCACGCCCGCCAGCTTTGAGCCGACGATCGACTATGTCGTGACCAAGATTCCGCGCTTTGCGTTCGAGAAATTTCCCGGCTCGGAACCCCATCTGACCACCGCGATGAAATCCGTGGGCGAGGCGATGGCCATTGGCCGCACGATCCACGAGTCGCTGCAAAAGGCGCTCGCCAGCATGGAAACCGGCCTGTCGGGTTTTGACGAGGTCGAGATCGAAGGCAGCCCCGATAAAGCCGCCATCGTCAAGGCCCTCAGCCAGCCAACGCCTGACCGGATGCGCACCATCGCGCAGGCCATGCGCGAAGGGCTGAGCGATGACGAGATTTTCCTCGCGACCAAGTTCGACCCATGGTTCCTTGCCCGCATCCGCGAGATCGTGGACGCCGAGGAAGGCGTCAGGCAAGCGGGTCTTCCGACGGACGAACAGGGCCTGCGCAAGCTCAAGATGATGGGCTTTGCCGATGCACGGCTGGCCATGCTGACCGGCCTCAAAGAGGCCGACATACGCCGCGCGCGTCACGCTGCCGGTGTCACGGCGGTGTTCAAGCGTATCGACACTTGTGCCGCGGAATTCGAGGCGCAGACGCCCTATATGTATTCCACCTACGAGGCCCCTATGATGGGCGACGTGGAATGCGAGGCACGCCCCTCTGACCGTAAAAAGGTGGTCATCCTCGGCGGTGGCCCCAACCGGATCGGTCAGGGTATCGAGTTCGACTATTGCTGCTGTCACGCGTGTTACGCGCTGACCGACGCGGGCTATGAGACCATCATGGTCAACTGCAACCCGGAAACCGTGTCGACGGATTACGACACCTCGGACCGGCTGTATTTTGAGCCGCTGACCTTTGAGCATGTGATGGAAATCCTGCGCGTAGAGCAGGACGCCGGCACGCTGCATGGCGTCATCGTGCAGTTCGGCGGGCAGACCCCGCTAAAGCTCGCCCGCGCGCTAGAGGCCGAAGGCATCCCGATTCTCGGCACGCCGCCCGACGCCATCGACCTTGCCGAAGACCGCGAGCGGTTTCAGACGCTGGTCAATGATCTGGGGCTCAAGCAGCCGCAGAACGGCATCGCCAGCACCGACAGTCAGGCGCTTGCCATTGCCGAATCGATCGGTTTCCCGCTGGTGATCCGCCCCTCGTATGTTCTGGGTGGCCGCGCGATGGAGATCGTCCGCGACATGGCCCATCTCGAACGCTACATCAAAGAGGCTGTGGTCGTCTCGGGCGACAGCCCCGTGCTGCTGGATGGTTATCTGTCGGGCGCCATCGAATGCGACGTGGACGCGCTCTGCGACGGTAAAACCGTGCATGTGGCCGGTATCCTGCAACATATCGAGGAAGCGGGCGTGCATTCCGGCGACAGCGCCTGTTCCCTGCCGCCCTATTCCCTGCCGCGCGACATCATCGACCAGATCGAGCGCCAGACCGAGGCGCTCGCTCTCGCGCTTGGCGTGGTCGGCCTGATGAACGTGCAGTTCGCGGTCAAGGACGGCGATATCTACCTGATCGAGGTCAATCCCCGCGCCTCACGCACCGTGCCGTTCGTGGCCAAGGCGACGGATAGCGCGATTGCGTCGATTGCCGCGCGCCTGATGGCCGGTGAGAAAATGGAGGCCTTCCCACATCGTGGCCCCTACCCCGAAAATGCGCAGCCGGGCTCTATCCCCATGGCCGACCAGATGACACTGGCCGACCCGGCGATGCCATGGTTCTCGGTCAAGGAGGCGGTGATGCCATTTGCCCGCTTCCCCGGTGTCGACACCATTCTTGGCCCAGAAATGCGGTCCACCGGCGAGGTGATGGGCTGGGACGTGTCGTTCCCGCGCGCCTTCCTCAAGGCGCAGATGGGCGCAGGCACGTTATTCCCCGATAGCGGCAAGGTGTTCTTCTCGATCAAGGATGCGGACAAGACCGATCAACTTGTCGAGACGGCACAGGTGCTTGTCGAGCTTGGGTTTGAGCTTGTCGCGACGCGTGGCACGGCGAAATTTCTCGATGAACACGGTATCGCCTGCGAGGTCGTGAACAAGGTCTACGAGGGTCGCCCGGATGTCGTGGACATGCTCAAGGACGGTCAGATCTCTATCGTGATGAACACGACAGAGGGGGCGCAGGCCGTCGAGGACAGCCGGGAAATCCGGTCTGTTGCGCTCTATGACAAGATCCCGTATTTCACGACCGCAGCCGGCGCACATGCCGCTGCTCTGGCGATGAAAGCCCGCCAGGAAGGGGAACTTGTGGTAATGCCGCTACAGGGGAACGCCTGACACGATCAGGCCCCCGGCGGCATATCCCAGCAATAACCTGTTTTATAAGGGTATTTTTTGAACTCCCTTTGGCATGCGCGGACACCAGACCGGGCATGCCAAAAATGCATAGATTTTTAGAAGAGAATATATTGCGCTGTGAAAATTTTTGTTTATGTGCGTTGGGCAAGCGCATGAATTGGCGCTGTCAACCCTAAACATCCCTCAACGACAGGAGGCCAACATGACCCGCGACGAACTCAACCGCGAACTTCGCATGCACAGTGCCACCTGGCAATCGGTGGCGATTGTTTACGGTGCCATTGTGGCAACACTGGTCTTTTCCGCGATGGCCGTCATCGCCTGAGACCTCGGCGAAGTTCCGTTCCCGAACCATCAATCTGAAACGTCGTTCCACCCTGTAACTCGTAAGGGCATATCATGACTCGTGATCAGCTCATCAAAGAACTGCGCATGCACAGCGCAAGCTGGCAATCCGTCGTGATCGTCTACGGCATGATCGTCGCCGCAATGATCCTGTCCGGCATGGCCATCACCGGCTGAACAACCACCTCATTCCCAAAACATAACGGCGGCCCTCTATCGGGCCGCCGTTTTGCGTTTCAAATCCTGCGGATCAGGCCTTGGTTCCCTCGACCTTCTTGTCGTTGGGATCGATATTTGCCATCGCCGCATCGCCGACATTGTCGATACCGCGCTCTTCGAGCAGGGTCGTCAGCCAGTTGGGATCCATTTCCGGCACAGAGCTGAGCAACAGATCGGTGTAGGGATGATGCGGCGGGGTGAACATCTTGTCCTTTGGCCCCTGCTCCACGACTTTGCCGTGTTGCATCACCACCACCTCGTCCGAAATGGCGCGCACCGTGGCCAGATCATGCGTGATGAACATGTAGGCAAGGTTCAATTCACGCTGCAAACGATCCAGCAGGCGCAGAATACCCTCGGCCACCAGCTGATCCAGCGCCGATGTCACCTCGTCGCAGACGATAAAGCTCGGCTCGGCGGCAAGCGCACGGGCAATGCCGATCCGCTGTTTCTGCCCACCCGAAAGCTCTGGTGGATAGCGGTTATAGTATTTCGCCGGCTCCAGTTCGATCAGATCCAAAAGCTCGTCCACCCGGTTCTTGAGGGCGGTGCCCGTCAGGCCAGAATAGAACTGCGCCGGGCGTCCAATGATTTCCGAGATCTGCACCTTGGGATTGAGCGCGGTATCGGCCATCTGATAAATCATCTGGCACTGGCGCAACTGATCCTTCGTGCGTTTCTTGTAATCCGGCGGGAACGGCTCTCCCTTGAAGAGAACTTCGCCCGCACTCGGCGGCAACAGCCCGGTGATCACCCGCGCCGTGGTCGATTTACCAGACCCGGATTCGCCCACAACCGCGACAGTCATGCCCTCATAGATGTCAAAGGACACGTCGTTGAGGATCTTTGGCCCCTTGGTGTAGGACGCATCGACATTCTTGACCGAGATAAGCGGCACGCTGTCCTTGGGCCGTGCCTTTTGCGGCACGGTAAAGCTGCGGACCGCCCAGAGGCTTTTTGTGTAGTCCTCTTTGGGGTGCTGTAGCATCTGGTCGGTCGGCGCTTCTTCGACCTCTTCGCCCTTGAGCAGCACCTTGATCGTGTCAGCCATCTGCGCCACCACCGCAAGGTCGTGGGTGATGTAGATCGCCGCCGTATCGAACTGATCGACAATGTCGCGGATCGCCGCGAGCACCTCGATCTGGGTGGTCACGTCAAGCGCGGTCGTCGGCTCGTCAAAGATGATGAGGTCAGGGCGGCACGACATGGCCATCGCCGTCATCGCGCGCTGAAGCTGACCCCCAGACACCTGATGCGGATAGCGAAAACCGATTTCGCCCGGATTGGGCAGACGCAGGCGCTCATAAAGCTCGATTGCGTCTTCCTGTGCTTCCAGCCGCTTCTTGATGCGGTATTGCACAGGGGCCTCGGTGTGCTGGTCAATCAGCTTGTGCGCCGGGTTAAAGGACGCCGCCGCCGATTGTGCCACATAGGCTATGCGCGACCCGCGCAGCGCCCGTTTGTCAGACTCTGACGCGTTGGTCAGTTCCATCCCGTCGAATTCAATCGACGAGCCATCGGTGATGCGTGTGCCATCACGGGCATAGCCCATGGCAGCGGCACCGATAGTGGATTTGCCCGCGCCGGATTCCCCGATCAGGCCCATCACCTCCCCCCGGTGGAGGGTCAGATCGACACCTTTGATGATGTCGATCCAGGTTTCATCGGAATAGCCCTGGATCTTGAGATCCCGGATTTTCAGAAGGACATCGCTTTCTTTGAATTTCATTGTGATTACTCCTTCAGGCCCGAGGACCGGTGCAGCATCCAGTCGACCACGAAATTGACCGCAACGGTCAACAGCGCGATCGCGCCCGCAGGGATAAGCGGGGTGATGTCACCGAATGAGATGAGCGTCGCATTTTCCCGCACCATCGACCCCCAGTCCGCCGTGGGCGGCTGAATGCCGAGACCAAGGAAGCTGAGACCCGCGATAAGCAGGAAGACGAAGCAGAATTCGAGCCCGAATTCCGCAATCAGCGGCGCGGTGGAGTTTGGCAGGATCTCACGGCGGATAAGGTACCAGTTGCCCTCGCCCCGCAGCTTGGCCGCCTCGATATAGTCCATCACGACGACGTTGCCCGCCACCGCCCGCGTCAGGCGATAAACCCGCGGCGAGTAGATGATGGCGACAACAAGGATCAGGATGATTTCGGACGCATTGAAAATGCTTGTGCCAAAGAGGCTGAGACCAACAGCGACGCCCAGAACCACAGCCGCCCCGATGACCCAACCGATGACACCGTCTGCAGCCGCCATCAGGAACAGCAAGCCGACGACGACAAAGAACCCAGACAAGAGCCAGAAACTTGTCGAGGGGGCCGCGAGTGAGCCACCAAAGATTGACAGCATCAAAAGCGCGAAGATCAGCGACGGGATCGACATGATCACATCGGCCGTCCGGCCCATGATCCCGTCAAAAATGCCGCCTTTCGTGGCCGCCAAGAGGCCAGCCATAGCCCCGAGGATAAAGGCCAGCACCGTACCCACAAGCGCGAGCGCCACTGTGTTGCGCGCGCCGTACACGATCCGGCTGAACATGTCGCGACCCAACTGGTCTGCGCCGAGCAACAGGTTTTCATCTGCTGGTGCAAAGGCCGACGAGATCACCTCTGCCTCACCATAGGGTGCGATCCAAGGCGCGAAGATGCCCATGATCGCATAGGTGAAGATAACGAACATCCCAAAGGCCGCCGTCAGCGGTGCTGTCCGCAATTCCTTGGCCATATCATCAGAGACGAGCTGGATCAGGAATTCGCGGAAGGCGTAGGACACCATCCCGGCAAAGGCCAGAAGACCCGCGCAGAGCGCAATTGCACGCAGCGCCGGTGTGCCCCCCACGATGCCCACAACAAAGGACACGAGGGTCAGACCGAACAACAAAAGGAACGCCTGTCTTTGGTTGAAATACGCTGCAAGGCACGAGGCCACGAGCAGCAGGGCGTAATATCCGATTACGAAAAAGCTCATGAGACCGCCCCTTATTTCGGATGCCGCAGACGCGGGTTGGTGAGGATCGCACCAACGTCGGCTGCAAGATTGAGAAGGATGAAGGTCGCTGCAAAGATCAGGCAGCAGGCCTGCACCACGGGGAAGTCACGCTTGGACACCGCATCGACCAGCGCCTGCCCGATGCCGGGATAGACGAAGACCACCTCGACTAGCACCACACCAGTGATGAGGTACGCGAGGTTTAGCGCGATCACGTTGATGATCGGCGCCCATGCGTTGGGCAGCGCATGCTTGACGATAACCTTCCAAGGCGGGATGCCCTTGAGCTTGGCCATCTCGATATAAGGCGACGCCAGCAGATTGATGATCGCAGCGCGCGTCATGCGCATCATATGCGCCATCACCACCAGAACCAGCGTGAGGGCCGGCAGGAAGGTCCGGTTAAGCAGTTCCCAAAAGCTCATTCCGTCGCTCAGGCTCGCGATGGAGGGGAACATGCCCCATTTGACCGCAAAGTAGAGGATCAGGATGTAGCCGAGAAAGAATTCCGGTGACGAGATGAAAGACAGCGTGACCACGTTGGCCACCTTGTCGAAAACCGAGTTGCGCAAAAGCGCCACGATCACACCAAGAATGATGGAGACAGGCACAGCGATCACAGCCGCATAGGCCGCAAGGAATAGCGTGTTCGCAAATCGTTCACCGATGATGGTCACAACCCGTTCATCCGTGACGATAGAGCGCCCGAAATCAAAGGTGACCGCATCGCCCAGCCAAGCCAAGTAACGGACGATCGCTGGCTGATCCAATCCCATCTTCGTGCGCAGCGCCTTGAGGTTTTCCTCTGTCGCGCCCTGGCCAAGCACCGCTTGGGCAATGTCGCCCGGCAGCAATTCGACCATGAAAAAGATGATAACGGAAATGATCAGCAAGATCAGCAGGCCCAATCCAAGGCGCTTGCCGACAAGCTTGAAAATGTCTCCCATTAGTCCCTCCTGCTGTTTGTGCCTTACCGCCCTGCGCACATGGCACGGTCGGTCGGCATAACAGGTTTCTTTTCAGTTTCCGTGCGTTTGCAAAATGGCAGCTTACCGGAGACTGTTATTGGTTTCGCCGTGCCCCCACCTCGGGACTTCTGCGAAACTGCGATGTCCCGGCGCGCGGGGCGCCGGGACAATGTTTCACCTTAGGCTTCGAACCACCAGCGGCTACAGGCGCGGGCGCCGTCCATCTGCCAGCTTGCGGCGAGGTTTTCACCATGCTGCACGTTTTTACGGCGGGCATAGACGAAGTTCGGGAAGAACGGGATGACCGTGCCACCATCGTCACGCGCCAGCATCGCCATCTCGCGATACTGCTCGGCGCGACGCTCGTTATCGAGCTCGGCCTTGGCTTGTAGCAGCAGCTCGTTGAACCGCTCGTTTTGCCAATGGCTCTCGTTCCAGGCCGCGTCGTCCTTATAGGCCAGCGAATACATCACGTCGGGTGTCGGGCGTGCGCCCCACTGAACCACGCACCATGGCTTTTTCAGCCAGACATCGGAATAGTACCCGTCGTTTGGCTCACGGCTCACATTCATGGTGATGCCAGCGGCCTTGGCGTGCTCTGCGTACAGAACGCACATGTCCACAGCCCCCGAAAAGACCGAGTCCGCGACGCTGATATTCACGGTCAGGTCTTCCATGCCGGCCTTCTTCAGCAGCGACTTGGCCTGCTCGGGATCATATTCCCGCTGCGGGATATCGTCGGGCCAATAGGGCATCGCGGGCGAATGGTGGAAGTCATTGCCCATCGTGGCCGCGCCAAAGGCGATCTTGTCGATCAGTTCCTGACGGTTCAGCGACAGCTTGAGCGCGTTGCGCACGTCCGGATTGTCGAACGGGGCCACGTCGCAGAACATCGGCATGGTGATCGCCGCTGCGGAGGGCACGTTGTCGATCTCGATGTTCGGATCGCGCTGCAACAGGGCCAGTGTCTTGAGTTCCAGCTGCGTGATCGCATCCACGTCGCCGGTGACCAGAGCGGTCTGACGCGCGTTCGGGTCGTTCAGGACCAGAATTTCGATCGCATCGAAATACGCGCCTTCGAGGTGCCAGTCGTCGTGACGCTCAAAGCTGTAGCCGACACCGAACTGGGCGTTGGTCAGGCGATAAGGGCCACAGCCGTCGCCGGTCTGCCAGTTGGCAGTGCCGTCTTCGTTGGCGGGCACGATGGCGAGGTGGTAATCGGTCATCAGCCATGGCAGGTCGGCATTGCCGGCCGCCAGCACGAAGGTGATCGAGTTGTCGCCATTGTCGGTGATGTCCTCGACATCCGCCAAAAGAGCCTTAGCAGCCGACGTGGAATCCTCGCCGCGGTGCAGGTTCATGGACGCGATCACGTCGTTGGCCGTCACTTTCTTGCCGCTGTGGAACGTGGCCTTGTCATTGATGACAAAGGTCCATTCCTTGGCGTCGGGCGTGGCAGTCCATTCGGAGGCGACGTCAGGACCAAGCGAGCCATCGGGTTCGATCAGGGTCAGGAAAGAGCGGAATGTGTGCGCGACCTGGATCATCGAGAAGGTCACATACGAGCCGGGATCATGTGTGTCGCCGGTGTTGCCGTCATGCGCACCAAGGCGGAATGTGCCGCCGCTGGTCGGTGCCGCCTTGGCGGAGCTGGTCCAAAGGCCGGTTGCAGCCGTCGAGGTGATCCCCGCAGCCATTGCGGTATTCATGAAGGACCGTCGCGAAATAGAGCCGCTGCGCGCGGCATCTGCCAGCCGGTCCAACAGAATTTGATCTTTAACGTTTGTCATGGTGTCTCCCTGTGAAGTCTTGTGTCGCAAGAACCCGTTCTTGTGCCGGTTCCCTAGGAACTCTCATTCCCATCTTCCCTCTAGACAGGTCAAAATACGACATGTTGTCAGCAAAACACGAAAAAACAGAGGTATCCAGACTCTTATGTGAAGAAACAGTAAAAAAAATTCCCCTTATAAAATAGGTTTTTACAGCGATCGGTTGAAAAATTCGCGTTCTGGGCGTGGCGCATCGCCGCGCCACACTGTGAAATACTTGTCAAAAAACGACATCGGCGGAACCCTGCTTTTAGTCAGGTCACGTCTTGCGGCGCTCTCGCAGCTTGCTGAAATAATCGACCCGTTTTTTTAGCTCGCGTTCAAATCCGCGCTCGACCGGCGCATAAAGCACCGGGCGCTTTACCCCGTCGGGAAAGTAGTTCTGACCGGAAAACCCGTCTTCTGCGTCGTGGTCATAGGCATAACCGTCGCCATATCCCTGATCCTTCATCAGGCTCGTAGGGGCGTTCAGAATATGCTTGGGCGGTGGCTCGCTGCCGGTTTTCTTGGCCTCGCGCAAGGCCGCCTTGTACGCGGCGTAGCCCGCGTTCGATTTGGGCGCGAGCGCGAGGTAGGTCACCGCCTGCCCCAACGCCAACTCGCCCTCGGGGCTGCCAAGACGTTCGTAAATTTCCCACGCATGCAGGCAGACCGTCTGCGCCTGCGGATCGGCAAGCCCGATATCCTCAATCGCCATGCGGGTGATCCGCCGCGCAAGATAGCGGGGGTCCTCGCCCCCGGTCAGCATCCGCGCCAGCCAGTAAAGCGCCGCATCAGGATCAGAGCCGCGCACGGATTTATGCAACGCCGAGATGAGATTGTAATGCTCGTCGCCGGATTTGTCATACTTGGCCGCCCGCCGCATGAGCCGCTTGGTCAACGCCTCGGTATCAAGCTTGCTCTCGGTTTTCCACGCGGCCACTTGCTCTATCAGGTTCAAGAGCGCGCGGCCGTCACCGTCCGCCATCTCCAGCAGCGCCTCACGTGCCGGACCCTTTAGCGGCAGAGGCTTGCCGATCTCTCGTTCGGCGCGCTGTGCCAAAAGCTCCAGATCCGCCAGATCGAGACGTTTCAGCACGAGGACCTGCGACCGGCTGAGCAAGGCCGCGTTCAACTCGAAAGACGGGTTTTCAGTGGTCGCCCCAACCAAAAGGATCGTGCCATCCTCCATATGAGGTAGGAATCCATCCTGCTGTGCCTTGTTGAAACGATGGATTTCGTCAACGAATAGCAACGTCCCCTGCCCGTTTGCCCGACGATGCCGGGCCTGCTCGAACACTTTGCGAAGTTCCGGCACACCGGTGAAAATGGCGCTGATTTGCACGAAATGCAGATCCGTCTCATCCGCCAAAAGCCGCGCAATGGTAGTCTTGCCCACCCCCGGCGGCCCCCAAAAAACGAGGGACGACAGGCTTCCCGAGGACAGCATCACGCCAAGCGGCGCATCGGGGCCAAGCACCTGGTCCTGACCAATAACGTCGCCCAACGCGCGGGGCCGCAGGCGATCAGCCAGCGGGCGCGGCGCGGTATCGGGAGGCGGGTCACTTGCGTCACTGTCGAAAAGGTCTGTCATGACCAGCGCCTGTTGCCAGCTGAACACCACCGGGTGTCGGCCAAGCCAGAGCGGTGCTGTGCCCCGGATGGAGGCGACGTAAAATCACGGGCAGTTAAATAAGCGAAGTGTTTCAAATCGGCCCTTCCGGCGCTTTCCCTACCGATATGGAAAATGCCAGCCCCCATTGCAAGCAAAAGCCCCCGCCGAATGGGCGGGGGCTTTACCAAATCAAATCGAAACCGGGTTTTTAGCCTTCGTCGCCTTCGACCTCGATGGCCGCGACGCGAGCCTTGTCGCCGGCGCCCTTGGCGTCGACATCACGCTCGACGAATTCGATGATCGCCATCGGCGCCATGTCGCCATAGCGAAAGCCGGCCTTGAGAACGCGGACATAGCCACCCTGACGCTCTTTATAGCGGGGGCCAAGCACGTCGAACAGTTTGGCGACGTATTGATCCTGCTTGAGCTGGCTCGCGGCCTGACGGCGGGCGTGCAGATCGCCGCGCTTACCCAGAGTGACAAGCTTTTCGATCACCCGCTTGAGTTCTTTGGCCTTGGGCAGGGTTGTCTTGATTTGCTCATGTTCAATGAGCGAGCCAGCCATGTTCGCCCACAGCGCCTTACGGTGCTCATGGGTACGGTTCAGGCGGCGGTAACCTCTTGCGTGACGCATTTTTCTTCTCCTATTGCCCTCTACGGGCGGTTTTGCTTTGTCCGGCCAGCGATGCGTGTCGCTGGCTCTCCTTGGGGCCTGTCCCGGATTTGATCCGGGATCTCGACCCAGTTTTGTCTCATGCCCCAGAGCCAGTCCGGAGCATGAGAAATTCAGATCAGAACTGGTCTTCGAACTTCTTGGCCAGATCTTCGATATTGTCTGGCGGCCAGTCCTCGACATCCATGCCCAGATGCAGGCCCATGCCCGACAGCACTTCCTTGATCTCGTTCAGGGACTTGCGGCCAAAGTTCGGCGTGCGCAGCATTTCTGCTTCGGTCTTCTGGATCAGATCGCCGATATAGACGATGTTGTCGTTCTTCAGGCAGTTTGCCGAACGCACCGACAGTTCCAGCTCGTCCACTTTCTTGAGCAGGAGCGGGTTGAACTCCAGCCCGTCCTCTTCGTCCTGACGCGAGGCCGACTCCGGCTCGTCGAAATTGACGAAGATCGACAGCTGATCCTGAAGGATGCGCGCGGCATAGGCCACAGCGTCTTCGGGTGTCAGCGAGCCGTCAGTGGTCAGCTTCATTGTCAGCTTGTCATAGTCCAGCACCTGACCCTCACGGGTGGGCTGCACGTCATAGCTGACTTTGACGACGGGCGAGTAGATCGCGTCGATGGCGATAAGACCGATAGGCGCGTCTTCGGGCTTGTTCTTGTCGGCTGCGACATAGCCTTTGCCCGTGTTGACGGTCAGTTCCATGAACAGATCCGCGCCATCGTCGAGGTGGCAGATCACATGATCCTTGTTCAGGATCTCGATGCCCGCGCTGTCGGTGATGTCACCAGCGGTCACGACGCCCGGCCCTTTGGCCGAGATCGACAGGCGCTTGGGCCCTTCGACTTCCATGCGGATGGCGACGCCCTTGAGGTTGAGAACGATGTCTGTGACGTCCTCACGTACACCGGCGACGCTGGAAAACTCGTGCAGCACGTTGTCGATCTGTACCGAGGTGATGGCCGCACCCTGAAGCGAGGACAGCAGCACGCGACGCAGCGCATTGCCCAACGTAAGACCAAAACCGCGCTCCAGCGGTTCTGCGACGACCGTGGCCTGACGCAGCGGGTCATTGCCCGGCTTGATGTCAAGCTGGGTCGGCTTGATGAGTTCAGCCCAATTCTTATGGATCATGCGATCCCTCCATTCCTGTTCTCAGCCCCATGTCCGAAGGCCGGGAACGCCCGAGGTTTCTAAATGACGGAATGGGGCCGTGAAAAATCACGCGGCCCCACCCGGAAAAAATGTAATCAGACCCGGCGACGCTTTGGCGGGCGGCACCCATTGTGAGCGATCGGCGTCACGTCACGGATGGACGTGATGTTGAAGCCCACGGCAGCCAGAGCGCGCAGCGCGGATTCACGACCGGAGCCGGGACCCTGCACTTCGACTTCGAGCGTCTTCATGCCATGTTCCTGCGCCTTGCGGCCAGCGTCCTCGGCAGCCATCTGAGCGGCATAAGGCGTCGATTTACGCGACCCCTTAAAGCCCATCGTGCCAGCCGACGACCATGCAATGGCGTTGCCCTGCACGTCCGAGATCAGGATCTTGGTGTTGTTGAAGGATGAATTAACATGCGCCACGCCTGTGGCGATGTTCTTGGAGACCTTTTTCTTGGTCCGGCGGGTATCTCGTGCCATATCTGCTGCCCTCCCTTATTTCTTCTTGCCGGCAATGGCTTTTGCCGGGCCTTTGCGGGTGCGCGCATTGGTATGCGTGCGCTGCCCGCGAACGGGAAGGTTGCGACGGTGGCGCAGACCACGGTAGCAGCCAAGATCCATCAGGCGCTTGACGTTCATCTGCACTTCGCGGCGCAGGTCGCCTTCGACGGTGTAGTTGGCGTCAATATGCTCGCGCATGGCCAGAACTTCGGAATCCGACAGTTCGTTGATACGGCGGGTGTGGTCGATGCCAACCGCGTCGCAAATTTCCTTGGCCGAGGAGTGGCCGATTCCGGTAATGTAGGTGAGGGCGATCGGGACCCGCTTGTGGGTCGGGATGTTTACGCCGGCGATACGTGCCAAATCATGTGTCCTTTTCGTTGCGGTTCCGTAGCTCCAGAACCTTTTTTCACAACATAGGCCCGAGGCGAAACGCGTCGGGCCGCAGCTGAGGTCAGGTGGTCTGATCCGTCGGTGGGTGCGACCCACTTTGGAATCATGTCTCGGTTGAGATGGTGTTGGTTAGAAGCATTTTAACAGGTCGTCAACCCCCCGTTCGCTTGACGACCTGCGGGTCATCAGCACGCCTCGGGAAATCAATGATTACAGGCGCAAGCGCTGTCGTGGACGGCGCCGGCTGCGCCAGCCAAGAGGGGTCGGAATTTTAGGAAATTCCGACCCGGAAAATTCTATTTTCCGGTGCCGTTCAGCCCGGCAGCGCTCCGGCGATCCGGCCTTTGACCTCGTCAATCTCGCCCAGCCCGTCGATGGATTTCAACTGGCCTTTGGCGTGATAATAGCCGATCAGCGGCGAGGTCTTCTTGTAATATTCCATCAACCTCTGGCGGAGGCTCTCGGAGTTGTCGTCTGCACGACGCTTGACCTCTGTGCTGCCGCAATTGGCGCATTTACCATCTTCGGGCCACGGCTTTGTGAGGTCATTATAGACCGCGCCACAGCCACCGCAGGTCGAACGCGCCGTGATACGCTGAACAAGCGCCTCATCATCGACCCGCATCTCGACAACCGCGTCAAGGGTCTGCCCTTGCTCCACCAGCAAATCCGCCAGCGCGTCGGCTTGGCCCAATGTGCGGGGAAAGCCGTCAAAGATAAATCCGGCTCCGCTATCGCCTGTCAGCTTTTCGCGGATCAGCCCGATGACGATCTCGTCTGTCACAAGATCACCGCGCGCCATGACGTCCGCCACGATCTGTCCCATTTCCGTGCCACTGTCCTTGGCCTCGCGCAGCATGTCACCTGTCGACAGTTGGGTCATGCCACGCTGTTCGACCAGAATGTGGGCCTGCGTACCTTTGCCGGCGCCCGGCGGTCCGAGAAGGATAATATTCATCGGCGCGTCGCCCCTTTCCTGCGTGAGCGTTTGCGGCCCTTGCCGCTTAGCTGCGATTTTTCGATCAGACCTTCGTATTGATGCGCCAGAAGATGGCTTTGAACCTGCTGGATCGTGTCCATCGTCACCGACACGACGATGAGCACCGAGGTGCCGCCGAAGTAGAACGGTATGGCGAACTGGCTGCGCAGGATCTCAGGCAGAAGGCAGACAAGCGCGAGATAGCCAGAGCCCAGAACAAGAATACGGCTGACCACGTAGTCCAGATATTCCGCGGTCTTCTGACCCGGGCGGATACCGGGCACGAAACCATTCTGGTTCTTGAGGTTTTCGGCCACATCCTCGGGCTTGAACGCCACGTTGTAGGTATAGAAATAGGCAAAGAACACGATCATGACCGTGAAAAACACCAGGTAAGCCGGCTGTCCGGGGCCGAAATAGGCCATCACGCTGGACATCAGCGGAGACGTATCATTGCCGGAGAAGGTCGCCAGCGTTGCGGGCAACAGCAAGAGTGAGGAGGCAAAGATCGCCGGGATCACGCCTGCTGGGTTGACCTTGACAGGCAGGTGCGAATTGCCGCCGTCATAGACCTTCATCCCGACCTGACGGCGCGGGTATTGGATATGGATCTTGCGCAGAGAGCGTTCCATGAAGACGACGAACGCAATGACCACGACAACCATGACGATCACGCCGATGATCACCGCCGGAGAGATGGCACCAGACCGACCCTGGCTAAAGAACTGCGCCAGTGCGGCGGGCACTTCGGCGATGATGCCGACAAAGATAATAAGAGAGATGCCGTTGCCAACGCCGCGTGCGGTGATCTGCTCCCCCAGCCACATCAGGAACATGGTGCCGCCGACCAAAGTGATCATGCAGCTTGCGATAAAGTAGAAGCCCGGATCAGACGCAAGCCCGCCCGATTGCAGCGAGGCCGCGAGACCGTAGGATTGCAACGTCGCAAGGAACACCGTGCCGTAGCGGGTGTACTGATTGATCTTCTTGCGACCCTGTTCACCCTCTTTCTTGAGCTGCTCAAGCGCCGGCACCATGGCCGTCATCAGCTGTACGATGATCGAGGCCGAAATGTAGGGCATGATACCCAAGGCAAAGATGCCCATCCGCCCAAGCGCGCCGCCCGTGAACATCGACAGCATCCCGCCGATGGAGCTTGCGGCGCCGGACATGAATTCGCGCAGCTCTGCACCGTCGATACCGGGAACCGGCAGGTAGGTGCCGATGCGGTAGACCACCAGAAGGGCCAGGGTGAAAACAATGCGCTTGCGAAGCTCGGTGGCCTTGCCCAGGGCCGACCAGCTTGTATTGGCGGCCATCTGTTCTGCTGCGGATACCATTCGCGGTCTCTTTTTTGTTCAGGACAAACGCCGCCAAACCGTTTTCCGGCCAGGCGGCGTTTTAGGAAAACTAGAGGATATGTAAGGGGCGTGACGCCCGCTCACAACCTCTTATTCAGCCGCCTGCGCGGAGGCGAGGGTGAGGGACCCACCCGCTTTCTCCACCGCGTCGACCGCGGATTTGGAGGCGCCGGTCACTTCGAGCGTCAGCTTGATCGACAGCTCGCCCTTGGCCAGAACGCGAATCCCGTCCAGTTTGCGGCGCACGAGACCGGACGCGACAAGCGCGTCTTCGTTGATCGGCTTGGCTGCGTCGATTTTACCGCCTTCTACGAATTTCTGGATCAGGCCGAGGTTGACCACGGCATATTTCTTGCGGTTCGGCTTGTTGAAGCCACGCTTGGGCAGACGCTGATAGAGCGGCATCTGGCCGCCTTCGTAGCCACCAATTGCCACACCCGAACGGGATTTCTGACCCTTGATACCGCGTCCTGCGGTCTTACCCATGCCCGAACCCGGGCCACGGCCAACGCGCTTTTTGCGCTTGGTTGCGCCGTCATTATCGCGCAATTCATGCAGTTTCATGTCGCTTCTCCTTAGCCGGATGTGACCCCCGAAGCGAATGGGCCAACCACGGCATGCTGATATGTGATTCCGTGACCCAACTGGATCACCTGCGGGCGTATAGACGGGATGCGCGCGCCGTTCAAGTGCCGTCACGTAGCAGACATGGCAATCCTTGCACGGGACGAGGTGTCTGGCATGCAGGCCACGGCCCACTTGCATTTGGGGACAGGCGCGGTTGAAGATACCGCTATGCGCCTTGCCCTGCCCCTGATCCTGTCCTTTGCCCTGGTTACGCCGTCTCTGGCGCAGGATTGCGCGCGCGATGCGATGCTGGTGTTGGATGGGTCCGCATCGATGGCCGAGCTTGGCTTTGACGCGACCGCCCCCACGCGGATGGAGGAGGCACGACTGGCCTTGGATCGCGCCATGCCGCGCATCGCGCCTGTACGTCGGCTTGGCCTGCTGGTGTATGGACCCGGCGGTGCGGATGGATGTTCCGGTGTCGATCTGCGTTTTGCCCCGCGCCCGGATGCCGCGGCTGCGGTGGTTGGCGAGGTTGCGCAGGTGGTGCCCGGCGGGCTGACGCCTCTGGCCGGATCGGTCGACGGGGCGGTGGACGTACTGGGCGATGACGGCATCGTGGTGCTTGTGACCGATGGCAACGAGACCTGCGGCGGGCGGCCCTGTGCCCTTGGGGCGCAACTGGCAGGGGCCCGGCCCGGCATCACCGTGCATGTGATCGGGTTCCGCGTCGTGGTCGATCCGTTTTCATGGAACAGCCCCGAGGCGGAGGGGTATGACGGCAAGACGGTGGCCCGCTGCCTGCCAGACGCCACGGGCGGGCGTTATGTGGACACGCAAACCGTGGATGAGCTGGCAGAGGCGCTGGAACAGGTGCTGGGCTGTGCGGTGATTGGGCTGAAAGCCATGCGCGCCGGGTCGTTAGGCTAAAGTGCCACCCTATCCCAACACTATAAACGAAAAAGCCCCGGCCATTTCTGACCGGGGCGTTCTATCTATGTAAGCCGGGCAAAGCCTCAGCCGGGCCTCAGCCCTTTTCTTCGACAATCTCAACCAGATGCGGGATCTTGCGAACCATGCCGCGGACGGAGGGAGTATCCTCCAGCTCGCGGGTTTTGTGCATCTTGTTCAGGCCGAGCCCGATCAGCGTCTGACGCTGGTTTTCGGGGCGGCGGATGGGTGAGCCGATCTGCTTGACGACAATGGTCTTGGCCATGGTTTACGCCTCCTCAGCGACTTGGTCGGACGCGGCCGGAGCCTCGTCGCGCTTGGGCAGGATGTCCGCCACCTTTTTGCCGCGACGTTGCGCGACCATGCGGGGCGATGTTTCCTTGGACAGACCGTTCAGCGTGGCACGGATCATGTTGTAGGGGTTCTGAGACCCGGTCGATTTCGCGACCACGTCCTGAACGCCCAGCATCTCGAACACGGCGCGCATCGGGCCACCAGCGATGATGCCGGTACCTTGGGGGGCTGTGCGCATCACGACCTTGCCGGCGCCGTGGCGGCCTTCCATGTCGTGGTGCAGGGTGCGGCCTTCGCGCAGGGGCACACGCATCATCTGACGCTTTGCCTGCTCGGTGGCCTTGCGGATCGCCTCGGGAACTTCCTTGGCCTTACCCTTGCCAAAGCCGACGCGGCCTTTCTGGTCACCCACGACCACGAGCGCCGCGAAGCCAAAGCGCTTACCACCTTTTACGGTCTTGGAAACGCGGTTGATCGCGACGAGGCGATCGGCGAATTCAGGGCTTTCGTCGCGGTCGCGACCACGTCCCCGGTTGTCATCTCTTGCCATATGCGGCGTCCTTCATCTTGGTGGCGCGGCTGCGCCTGTTTGGTCAATCCAGGTGCCCCGGATCACGTCCGGGGCCCGGATCATCGAGGCAGTCCCGGATCAGATCCGGGGCCGCCTACGCTGTCTTAGAGGTTAAGACCACCCTCACGGGCGGCATCGGCGAGCGCCTTGACCCGGCCGTGGTAGATGAAACCACCACGGTCAAACTGGGCCTCTGTCACGCCAGCTTTCTTGGCGCGTTCGGCGATGATTTCGCCGATCTTTGCCGCTGCTTCGAGCGTGTTCTTGCCGTAAAAGCCCAGATCCTTTTCAAGGGTCGAGGCGGCGGCGAGGGTCACGCCATTCAGGTCATCGATGATCTGCACGCTCATGTTCTTGGACGAACGATGCACCGAAAGCCGGGGACGGCCCGAATTGACCTTGCGTAGTTTGCTCCGAACGCGCATGCGGCGCTTGAGGAACAGTTGTCTCTTGCTGTTTGCCATCTGTCGCGTTCCTTACTTCTTCTTACCTTCCTTCTGGAAGATGTACTCGTCCTTATAGCGGATACCCTTGCCCTTATAGGGCTCGGGCCGGCGCCAATCGCGGATATTTGCCGCGACCTGGCCGACGAGCTGCTTGTCATGACCTTCGACCACCAGTTCGGTGGGTTTGGCGGCCGTGACGGTCACACCTTCCGGAATTTTGAAATCGACATCGTGGCTGAGGCCGAGGTTCAGCTTGAGGACATCGCCCTGAAGCTGCGCCCGGTAACCCACGCCGCGAATTTCGAGCTCTTTCTTGAACGTCTCTTTCGAGCCGTGAACAAGATTTGCCATAATGGTGCGGGTCATGCCCCATTGCTGGCGCGCGCGCTTGGACTTGCCACGCGGCGTGACCCGGATGGCGCCATCCTCGACCGTGATCGACACATCGTCGGTCGCGGTGAAGGTCTTGGTCGCCTTGGGGCCTTTGACCTCGATGGTCTGACCCGACACGGTGGCGGAGACGCCATCGGGCAGAGCCACTGGTTGTTTTCCGATACGAGACATTGTGGCCTCCCTAGAATACGGTGCAGAGCACTTCGCCGCCAATATTGGCCGCGCGTGCGTTTGCGTCCGACATCACACCTTTGGAGGTGGAGACAATCGACACGCCCAGGCCCTGACGGACCGACGGGATGTCCTTGACGCCCATATACACCCGCCGACCGGGCTTGGAGACCCGCTTCATTTCGCGGATGACGGGGACGCCATCGAAATATTTCAGGCTGACTTCGATGGCCGGGTGGCCATCTGTACCCGTGGCATCTTCGAAGCCACGAATATAGCCTTCGTCGGCCAGCACGCCAAGAACGCGGACGCGCATCTTGGAGGCCGGAACCATGACGGTGGACTTGCCACGCATGCCCGCGTTGCGGATACGGGTGAGCATATCGCCGATAGGATCGTTCATCTCATTCCCTCCTTACCAGCTCGACTTGACCATACCCGGAAGCTGACCGGACGAACCGAGGTTGCGCAGGGCAATACGGCTGATCTTGAGCTTACGGTAATAGGCGTGGGGCCGGCCGGTGAGCTGGCAGCGGTTGTGCAGGCGTGTGGCCGAGCTGTTACGCGGAAGTTCCGCCAGCTTGAGGGAAGCCCGAAAACGGTCTTCCATCGGCTTGTCCTGATCGTTGATGATCGCCTTGAGCGCAGCGCGCTTTGCGGCGTATTTGGCCACGAGGCGCTCGCGCTTCTTCTCGCGTTCGACCATTGCTTTCTTAGCCATGTGTCTGTTCCTCCGGGCTTAGCTGTTGAAGGGCATGTTGAAAGCTTTCAACAGCGCCTTGGCTTCAGCGTCGGTCTTCGCATTGGTTCCGATGACAACGTCGATGCCCCAAACTTCGTCGACCTTGTCGAAGTTGATCTCGGGAAAGACGATATGTTCCTTGATGCCCATGGCATAGTTGCCACGACCATCGAACGACTTGCCAGACACGCCGCGAAAGTCCCGGATACGGGGCATTGCGACGGTGATGAGCCGGTCGAGGAATTCATACATACGATTGCCACGCAGGGTCACTTTGGCACCAAGCGGCATGCCCTCACGGACACGGAAACCGGCGATCGAGTTCTTTGCGATGGTCACAACAGCGTGCTGGCCGGCGATGGTGGAAAGATCTTCCTGAGCCGACTTGGCTTTTTTGGAATCTTTCACCGCCTCGGCACCACAACCGATGTTCAGCACGATCTTTTCAAGACGCGGGATCTGAAGGTCGTTCGTATACCCGAACTCTTCTTTCATAGCGGCGCGGATCGTGTCGGCGTATTGCTGACGCAGGCGCGGTACGTAGTTCTCTGTATCAAGCATCGATCACGTCCCCCGTGGTCTTGGCAAAGCGGACTTTCTTGTCGCCGTCGATTTTGAAACCGACGCGGGTCGCCTTGCCGTTCTTGTCGAGGAAAGCCAGGTTGCTCAGGTCAACCGGCATCGCCTTGGGAAGGCGGCCGCCCTGGCTTGTCTGGCTCTGGCGAGTATGACGGATGGCCATGTTCACACCGTCGACCACGGCCTTGCCGGCCTTGGGGTCGATGGAAGTGATGGTGCCTTCCTTACCCTTGTCCTTACCGGACAAAACGACGACCTTGTCGCCCTTTTTCAGTTTTGCAGCCATGTCACAGCACCTCCGGGGCGAGCGAAATGATCTTCATGAAATTCTTGCCACGCAATTCGCGAACAACCGGCCCGAAGATACGGGTACCGACCGGGTCACCTGCGTTGTTCAGGATCACGGCGGCGTTGCGATCAAAGCGGATTGCTGTGCCGTCATCACGACGAATTTCCTTGGCTGTGCGAACAACGACGGCTTTGCGCACGTCGCCTTTCTTCACACGGCCGCGGGGGATGGCTTCCTTGACCGAGACGACGATGATGTCGCCAACGGATGCGTATTTACGCTTGGAACCACCCAGGACCTTGATGCACTGCACCCGGCGTGCGCCGGAGTTGTCAGCAACATCCAGATTGGTCTGCATCTGGATCATATGGTTTCTCCCGACCTAAGGGGTAACGACCCCTGGGTTTCGCTCAAACTGAAAAGGTGTCGCCGGCTTACGCCTGCAATACCTCCCAGCGTTTAGTCTTCGATTTCGGGGCGCATTCAATGATGCGCACCGAGTCACCTACCTTGTAGGTGTTTTGTTCGTCATGGGCCCGGTACTTCTTGGACTTACGAATAGTCTTCTGAAGCACGGGGTGCTTAAAGCGGCGCTCAACCGATACGGTAACGGTCTGGGCGTTTGCGTCGGAGGTCACGACGCCTTGCAGGATACGCTTGGGCATGTCGCTCTCCTTTATTCAGCCGCCGAGGCGGCTTTTTCGTTCAGCACGGTTTTGACCCGTGCAACATCGCGGCGAACAACTTTGATCCGCGCGGGGTTTTCCAGAGCGCCGGTAGCGGCCTGAAAGCGCAGGTTGAATTGCTCTTTCTTGAGGGTGGCCAGTTGCTCTCGCAGCTGGTCGGGCGTCTTGTCACGCAACTCGGTAGCGTCCATTGTGCCATCTTCCTTTTCGTCAAAACACCGGAAAGCCCCTGACGGTTAGCTCAGGGTCACCTTGAAACCCGGTGGATGAATTGCAAACAAACGAATCCCCGCACAGGGCGGGGCCGTCGATCTGGGCCGTATAAGGGCTGATCCTTTGCGGGGCAAGGGCTATCTTGGCGAAAAGGATCCGCAGTGACCTAGCGCAGAGGCGTGGTGCTCGATCCTGTGTCCACGCCACCCCATTTTCTCATTTCATGCTGTGGTCAAACCTGAACCACATGCCGAAGGGTGAACCCTGCCCGCGCAATATTGTCCCTGCTGGCCTGACTGGGTTCAGAGCGCCTAACTTTGTTTCCGGTGTCGAAACAGATAGATTACGAATACCTAGCAAAAAAGAATTTTTTATCCTTTTTTTGGGTTAAAGTTGCCGCGCATTGGGTAAAACACGTTAGGGGGTACATCGTGGGTGCAGTTCTTTTGTTGGGCTTGCTAGGAGTCGGTTTGACCGCAGCCTTGGCTTTGCCGATTTTCGACGATGACGACGGTGATCCCCCCAGCCACAGGCGCCCGGCGTCGCAAATCCAGAGGGCAGCGGAAATGCGGATGGCCTCAACCAGATGCTCGATAGCTCTGACGAAGAAGAGCTTGTTGATCAAGATGGCGATGATGCCATTTCTGACGTCGGTGTGATCCAGGTCGATGTGCTCGCCTCTGACGACCCGGATGCTGTCCCCACCACCATTTCTGGCAGCGAGGGTGGCGACTCATTCATCGTGAATTCTTTTAATGAAACATTACCGTTTGAACAGATCGCTGACCCGTTTACTGCAGCGCCAAGCCTTATCATCGAGGATTTCGATCCCAACGAGGACACGCTGACAGTCCTGCCCAAACCCGATGGCGAAGATGTTTCCGCAGCTTTAGTGGATTCCGGCATATCCGAACAAAATGGCGACACTACGCTCTACACAGCGTTCTTAACGCCCGACACAGAAGAGCTTCAAACAACCACGATCTTCTTACCTGGCGTTACAGGAGTACAGCTGGCTGATCTGTTTGGAGGCGAGGCGGTCTTCGGCGTCATACCCTCTGATCCAATCGAAGTAACAAGCGGCGAGTCCGACTTTGGCACGCTGGCCGATGATGTCATCGTTACGCCAGATCCGATTGACGCCCCGACGACAATCTGGGGCAATGCGGGCGATGACCGTCTTGAGCTTGAAGGCTCGCAAATGGAGGTCAATGCCGGCGGGGGCGATGATGCGATCAATTTGACCGGGCCGACCTCCCTCTCGATCTTCGACGGCGCGCGCGGTGAGGACACGATCAGCGGCACGGGCGGCGACTTGATCGCGGTGACAGGTGGGCTTGATGATGACGAGATCAACGTGGCCGCCGATAACAGCTTCATCGGGGGTGCAGGCGGTAATGACGTGATCAACATCGCCGAAGAAATTAGCAATACAACCGTTCAGGGCGGAATGGGCGATGACACGATCACCGCAGCCGAAGCCCTTGGAAGCCGGTTCTTTGGGGGTGACGGCGACGATGACATGACGCTCGACTACTCCAACACCGGAAGCGAGTTCAACTTTGCATCCGGCGGTGACGGCTTTGACCGGATCGAGGTCGATGCCCTTGCCTCGAATGAGGAAGGTGCCCTGCCCGGCCGACTGTCGGGTGGTGCGGATAGCGACGATTTCATCGTAAACTCTCTTAATCCAGCCGAGCCGTTCGATCCCGAGAATCCCTCAGATCCGTTCGAGCAGCCCACCACCATCGTGATCGACGATTTCGACGTGGTACAAGACCTTCTGACGGTCCAGCCGAAGTCGAATGGTGTCGATATCGCTGGCACGTTCCTCGAGTCCGGTGCCATTGAAGAAAACGGTGATACAATTCTTTATACGCGGTTTGCCATCGACGGATCCGACAATGTGCAGACCACCGTAATCGAGCTGACCGGCGTGACCGGGCTTGAACTGCCAGAAGATGGCGCTGAAACTGCTGTCTTCGGGGCGCAAGATGTTGCACCTTTATCCATAGAGGTCACAAGCGGCGTGTCCGAATTCGGCACAGTGGAGAACGACCTGATCACCACCCCGGATCCGATTGACGCCCCGACGACAATCTGGGGCAATGCCGGGGATGACACGCTTCAGGTGGAGGGTGAAGAGATGGCGATCCACGGTGGATCAGGCTTTGACGAGATCACGCTCACCGGGCCTACATCCCTCAGCGAAGTTGAGGCCGGGCGTGGCGATGATACGATCAATGCCGCCGAGCCCGATGGGCTGACAATCTCAGGCGGGTTTGGCAATGACGAACTGAACCTTGATTTCAGCGCTGACACCACGACGGGCAGCTTTGCTACCGGTGCGGATGGAGACGACACGCTTAATGTTGATATTGGCACCGGGGCCAACGATCAGCTGACGGGCATTGATACCGTCGAAGGCGGCGCAGGCGCGGATATTTTCAACCTCATCGCGAACGCGCCCTTTGTGACATCGGATCCGGCTGCAAGCCCGCTGGATCAGCCTGTTGCGTTGACGATTGCGGATTTCGATCCGGCGGTGGACATACTCTTCCTATCCCCAGACGCAGAACTGGGCGCAGAAGCAGAGTTCATCGGATCGGAAACCCGCGAAGAGGGCGGCGACACACTGTTATCGCTGTCCTTCGCCCTGGCCGATGGCACAGAACAGACCAGCCTGATCAGGCTCGCGGGCGTTTCGAATTTCGACACCGCGCTGATCGAACAGATCGTAAGCGCCTAAAAGCGGCCGGTCACTGATTTGGTGGCCGGTCATTGCCAGCTATAGTTGAAGCTGATCGAAATGCGGTCATCCTCGGCCATGTTGACCGGCACCTCATGGCGCAGCCAGCTCTCCCACAAAAGCACGTCGCCCACATGCGGCGCGACGGGAACAAAGGTCTTCAGTTCCGCCCGCGTCTCCTTGCGGCGCGCGGGGGCTGCCATCATCAGACCCGATCGGGGGTCTTCCAGCTTGAGTGCTGAGGTGCCTTCGGGCATCGCGACATAGGTGGTTCCGGAAATCACCGAATGCGGATGAATATGGCTGCCGTGGCTGCCGCCCTCGGGCAGGATGTTGATCCAGATATCCTCCAGCTTGAGCGCATGACCATCGAGATCGAACTCCAGATCCTCGGCAAAGCTGGCCACATGCGCATCAAGCGATTTGACCAGATCCGCAAAGATCGGAAAGCGCCAGGGCAGATCCGTGAGCGAGGCATATGAGGTATAACCGGGATAAGCATTGGCCTCGCACCAGTCCTGACCGGCTTCGTCATCCTCGGCAATGGAATAGCAGGATGTTTCAAGCTCCGCCGGATCAACGCGTGGCGCATGCTCGGCCAGGGGCGCGCGATAGAGGCGGGTAACAAAGAGCGAGCGGATATCGGCCATTTTCTGTCCTTACGACGGGGGCAGTGCCAGACCTGCGAAATTCCCACGCGCGGCGCAAGGGTTTCTTCAGGATTTTGCATCATGCCTAGAGCATGAGATATGGATTTGTGCCCTATTTGAGGTTGATCGCCCTTTGTTGTCTGCTTGCGTTTGTAGCCGGGCCCGGCGGGGCGCAGAGCTTGTTGAGCGTTGGGTTTCTTGCGGACAGGGCGCCTCTTTTCGAGGCGGGTCGCCCCCCCCCTCGCGCAGTGCGAGCCTGTTCGAAGACGGGGCGGAAACAGGGCTTTTCACCCCGCTGCCTAGACGGCTGGATGCGCCATTGGACCCGGTCGGGCGGGTCGCCATGAGGTTGCGGGATCTGATAGCCAAGGCAGAGGCTGGGCTCGCCGATTATGATGCTGTGCAACTGGGCGCACGGATCAAACCACCAAAGCCGCCGACCACCATGACGCTGGCGGAAATTCAGGCATGGACCACGGCCACGCCGGGACAGCCCCATGCCATAGGGCGATATCAGTTCATTCCGCCGACCTTGCGCCATTCAGCCAAACGGCTCGGCCTGTCACCTGAAACGCGGTTCAGCCCGACGGTGCAGGATCGGCTGGCGGATCTACTATTGAGCGATGCCGGCCTGCACAAAGTGACCGGGGGCAATATGTCGATCGAGACCTTTATGCTCAACCTCGCCAAGATCTGGGCCGGCCTGCCTGTCCCCTCTGGCCGCAGCTATTACGAGGGCGTGGCGGGCAACAAGGCTGTATTGAGCCATGAACATTATGCGCGCAAAGTACGCGAAATCCTCGGCGGCTGACACGAAACATCACAGATTGGCGCATCGGAATTTTCAAAAATTCCGGAACGATTTTTTTGCAAAAATCGGGCGCCATCCACAAGAAAACCCCCGCCGAAAGATCGGCGGGGGTTAAATTTTTTCGATAGGGCAAGACGCGTTTTACACGCTACTCGCCAGACCGGCTTTACCAGTCTTCGCGGACGACGACGCGTGTCTTGATCGGCAGCTTCATCGCGGCGAGGCGCAGGGCCTCATGTGCGATTTCTTCGCTGACACCATCAATCTCGAACATCACCCGACCCGGCTTGACCTTGCAGGCCCAGAAATCGACTGAACCTTTACCCTTACCCATCCGAACTTCGGTGGGCTTGGAGGTCACGGGGGTGTCCGGAAAGATCCGGATCCAGACGCGGCCCTGACGTTTCATATGACGCGTCATGGCACGGCGTGCCGCCTCGATCTGGCGCGCGGTGACGCGCTCCGGCTGGGTCGCCTTGAGACCATAGGTGCCAAAGTTCAGATCAGAGCCGCCCTTGGCGTCTCCTTTGATCCGGCCTTTGTGCATCTTGCGGAATTTCGTGCGCTTTGGTTGAAGCATATCCTATCCTCCTCAGCGGCGGCCGCCGCCGGCACCACGTGGGGCCGGGCCGTCCTGCAGCTCTTGCGCCTTACGATCCCGCGCCGCGGGGTCATGCTCAAGGATCTCACCTTTGAAGATCCAGACCTTGATGCCGATGATGCCGTAGGCCGTTACCGCCTCTACGTTGGCATAGTCGATATCGGCCCGCAGCGTGTGCAGCGGCACCCGGCCCTCGCGGTACCATTCGGTCCGCGCGATCTCGGCGCCGCCAAGACGGCCAGCGACGTTCACGCGGATGCCAAGGGCACCCATGCGCATGGCGTTCTGCACCGCACGCTTCATCGCGCGACGGAACGACACACGGCGTTCGAGCTGCTGTGCGATGCTCTCACCAACCAGGGCTGCGTCAAGCTCGGGCTTGCGAACCTCAACAATGTTGAGGTGCAATTCGCTGTCGGTCATCTTCGCCAGCTTCTTGCGCAGACCTTCGATATCGGCGCCTTTTTTGCCGATGATCACGCCGGGACGGGCCGTGTGGATCGTCACGCGGCACTTCTTGTGCGGCCGCTCGATGATCACGCGGCTGATACCAGCCTGCTTGCAGTCTTTGTTGATGAATTCGCGGATCGCGATGTCTTCGAGAAGAAGATCACCGTAATCTTTCGTGTCGGCATACCAGCGGCTGTCCCAGGTGCGGTTCACCTGCAGGCGCATGCCAATCGGATTGACTTTATTTCCCATCAGGCTTGCTCCTCAACTTCACGCACCTTGATCGTCAGCTCGGAAAACGGCTTGAGGATCCGGCCAAACCGGCCTCGTGCCCGCGGACGACCGCGCTTCATGATGAGGTTCTTACCGACATAGGCCTCTGCCACGATCAGCTCGTCCACATCAAGATTGTGGTTGTTTTCAGCATTGGCGATTGCCGACTGGAGGCACTTGCGTACATCCTGGGCGATCCGCTTTTTGGAGAAGGTCAAGTCGTTCAACGCCTTGTCGACCTTCTTGCCGCGGATCATCGCCGCAACCAGGTTCAGTTTCTGTGGGCTGGTGCGAAGCATCCGGAGCTTTGCCATCGCTTCGTTGTCAGCCACACGGCGGGGGTTCTTTTCCTTGCCCATGACTTACTTCCGCTTCGCTTTTTTGTCGGCCGCATGCCCGTAATAGGTACGGGTGGGTGCGTATTCGCCGAATTTCTGACCGATCATGTCTTCGCTGACGTTCACAGGCACGTGCTTGCGACCGTTATAGACGCCAAACGTCAGACCCACGAACTGGGGTAGGATCGTCGAGCGGCGCGACCAGATCTTGATGACTTCGTTGCGCCCCGATTCGCGCGTTGCTTCTGCCTTTTTCAAGACATAGGCATCGACGAAGGGGCCTTTCCATACAGAGCGGCTCATGTGTTAACGGCCCTTTTTCTTGGCGTGGCGCGAGCGCAGGATAAGCTTTTGCGACGCCTTGTTTGTGTTGCGGGTGCGTGCGCCCTTCGTGGGCTTGCCCCAAGGCGTGACGGGGTGACGACCACCCGAGGTCCG
>CBFHML010000072.1:0-67112 GCA_965656855.1 Roseovarius sp. | reverse complement strand
GTCCTCGTCATACGAGCATTGCTCAAGCAGCGCCTGCCCGATGCCCTGCGCCAGACCACCATGCACCTGCCCCGACACGATCATCGGATTGACGATATTGCCGAAATCATCTGCCGCGGCAAAGCGTTCGATGCTCACCTTGCCGGTCTCCGGGTCGATCTCGACCTCGCAGGCATAGGCGCCCGACGGGTAGGTAAAGTTCGCCGGATCGTAGAACGCGGTCTCTTCGAGGCCCGGTTCAATATCCTCCAGCGGGTAGTTATGCGGCACATAGGCGGCGAGGGTTACATCGCCCCAGGCCACAGATTTGTCCGTGCCCGCAACGCTGAAATGACCGTCCTTCAGCTCGATGTCCGAGTCGGATGCCTCTAGCAGGTGCGCCGCGATCTTTTTGGCTTTGGCGATGATCTTTTCCGTCGCCCGCACCATGGCAGAGCCACCAACCGCGAGAGAGCGCGAGCCATAAGTGCCCATGCCCATCGGGGCCTTGTCGGTGTCACCATGCTCGATCTCGATCATCGAGGCGTCGATGCCCAGCATTTCGGCCACCACCTGTGGAAAGGCCGTCTCATGGCCCTGTCCGTGGCTGTGGCTGCCAGTCATCACGGTGATGCCGCCAGTGGCGTTGACCCGCACGGTGGCGGATTCGTAAAGACCGGCCCGCGCACCCAGCTGACCCACAAGGTTTGACGGCGCGATGCCGCACGCCTCGATATAGCTGTTCACACCCAGACCGCGCAGCTTGCCGCGCGCCTTGGACTCTGCCAGCCGCGCCTCGAACCCGGCGAAATCCGCGATCTCGGACACTTTGTCCATCGTGGCATTGTAATCGCCGGTGTCGTATTCCACCGCCACGGGCGTGGCATAGGGGAACTCGGTGACATAGTTCTGCCGGCGCAGCGCGATCGGGTCGACCCCCAATTCGCGCGCGGCCATGTCGATGACGCGCTCAAGCTGATAGGTCGCCTCGGGGCGACCTGCGCCACGATAGGCATCGACCGGGACTGTGTTGGTAAAGACGGCCTTCACATTCACGTAGATATTGGGCGTTTTGTAGTTACCCGCCATCAGCGTGCCGTGCAGCCATGTCGGGATCGACGGGGCAAAGGTGGACAGATATGCGCCCATGTTGGCGTAGGTTTCTGTCCGCACGGCGGTAAAGTTGTTGTCCTTGTCCAGCGCCAGTTCGATCTTGGTGACGTGGTCTCGGCCATGCGCGTCCGAGATGAACGCCTCTGACCGGCTGCATGTCCACTTGACCGGGCGGTTGATCGCCTTGGCCGCGAAGGTGCAGAACGCCTCTTCGGCGTAGTGATAGATCTTAGAGCCGAAACCGCCGCCCACATCGGGGGCCACGACACGCAGCTTGTGCTCGGGGATGCCCAGCACGAACGCCCCCATCAAAAGCCGGATGACATGCGGGTTCTGCGAGGTGGTGTAGAGCGTGTGATCCCCGGTCGAGCGGTTGAAATCACCCACCGCGACACGCGGCTCCATCGCATTGGGAACCAGACGGTTGTTGACCAGTTCGAGCGTGGTGACATGGGCCGCGGCCTTGATGGCCTCGTCCACGGCGCCCTTGTTTTCCTCGACGAAACCCCAGTCGTAGCAGAGGTTCGAGGTCAGGTCGTCATGCACCTTTGTGGCGCCGTCCTTGATCGCCTCTTTCATGTCCATGACAGCGGGCAGATCGTCGATGTCGAGCATGATCGCCTCGGCGGCGTCACGGGCCTGCTCGCGTGTTTCGGCCACGACGGCGGCGATGGGATCGCCCACATGGCGGACTTTGCCATGCGCCAGAACCGGGTGACGCGGCTCTTGCATTGGCTCTCCGTGGCGGTCGGTGACCTGCCAGCCACAGGGGATGCCGCCCACTTCGGCGAAATCCTCGCCGGTGAAGATGCGGATCACGCCGGGCATGTCAGCCGCGGCAGATGTGTCCACGCTGTTGATGGTGCCGTGGGCCACATCTGAGCGCAGGAAATGCACATAGGCCTGACCGCGGATGTTGATGTCGTCTGTGTAATTGCCGTTCCCTGTCAGGAACCGTACGTCCTCGCGCCGCTTCGTGCTGGCGCCGATGCCATCTTTAGGCATTTTAATTCCTCCCGTTTGGTCGTGGGCAGCGCCCACCCTTACGCATTACTCGGCGGCGATGCCGGTCACGTCCTGACCGCTGGCGGCCATGATCGCCTTGACGATGTTGTGGTACCCCGTGCAGCGGCAGATGTTGCCTTCGAGATATTCGCGGATCTCGCCCTCGCTGGGGGTTGGGTTATCCTTGAGCAGCGCCTCTGCGCTCATCACCATGCCAGCTGTGCAAAACCCGCACTGCAGTCCGTGATGCGTCTGAAACGCCTCTTGCACCGTTGACATCGTGCCGTCCTCCTCGGCGATGCCTTCGATGGTGGTGACCTGCGCGCCCTCTGCCTCGGCGGCGAAAATGGTGCAGGCCTTTACGGGCTTCCCATCCAGATGCACGACACACGCGCCACACTGGCTGGTATCGCAGCCCACATGCGTGCCGGTCAGTCCCAGCCCATCGCGCAAAAATTCAACTAAAAGCGTGCGTCCTTCGATTTCGCCGGACGCAGACTTGCCGTTCACGGTCATTGTGACCTGTGGCATTGGCTCCTCCCAAATGGTTAATGGCTATCCACTGATCGGAGTTAAACACGCATCTGGCGACTTGAGAAGCCAGTAATTTCAACACGCGACAGTCTGGCTACCTAGGATTTGGGCCGCCGCTCTCTGGGTTGTGGCCGTGTCGGGATTTCCTTGAGCAGCCCGCCCACCCCCATCGCCGCGATATCGGCGCTGCTGATCGGTATACCACAGGACACACGGCTGAGCACCCAATCGGCCCCATGCAGCACCGGCGATCGCGCGCTGCCGGGCAGCCCGATAACCGGCTTGCCACCCAGATCCCCGAGAAAGAGCAGGTTGCCCGGATCGACCGGCATGCCAAACCGCTCTATCCGTCCGCCCGCGCGTCGCAGCGCTGCAGGCGCAGTATCCGCTGGGTCAGATGTGGCCGAGCCGGTGAGGATCAGCACGATATCCCCGGCCGCCATTTTGATCGCCTCTGCCAGCGCGGCCTCTTCATGCGGGACGATCACGGTTTCGGCCAAGGCCATGTCCAGCCCCTTGAGCCGGGTCTGGATGGCGGCGATACCCTTGTCGCCCGGCCCGCCGGAAATCTCTGTCACGATCAGCGTGGCAGAGCGATGCACCGGGCGCGCCAGCCTCACGGCCCCGCGGGCGGCCTGCGCCGCCGCGCGGACGGCGTCATGTGGCACGCCGTAAGAGATAATTTTGACCGTCGCGATCATCCCGCCTGTGTGAATCTGGTGAAACGGCGCCACGGTGGCGACCGTCACCATCGGATCGACCGAGTTTGCCGCGTTGATTCGCGCAGCCTCCAGCAGCACGACGCCCGGCCCCTCGGCGATCAGATTCACCCGCCCGGTAAATGGCGCGCTGAGCGCGATCCCCCCGGCACCGTCCCGCAGCGCGATGGCCAGCTCCTGCGCCGCGTCATCCTCGTGGCTGTCCTCTGGGCCAAGCCGGGCAACGGTGACAGATGTCAGCCCTGTGTCGCGCAGCCGTGCGATATCCTCGGCGCAGACAAGATGCCCTTTGCGAAGACGCGCCTCCCCGACCCGCACGGAATGCGCAAGAATGGCGCCTTCGGCGTCTTCCACCGGGACGGGGCCAAATTTCATGCGCCGCGTCTCAGAACTTGCAGGATTTCGGCCATGATCGAGACGGCGATCTCGGACGGGCTCGCCGCCCCGATATCGAGGCCGACAGGCCCGTGGATGCGCGCAATCTGCTCGTCGTCGAACCCCGCCTCTTTCATCCGTGCCACCCGCTTGGCATGGGTGCGCGTAGATCCCAATGCGCCGATATAAAAACAGTCGGACGCAAGCGCCTGTTCCAGCGCGGGGTCATCCAACTTGGGATCATGCGTCAAAAGCACCAGCGCCGTGCGCGTATCAAGGCCAAAGGCCTGCACGCCCTCATCGGGCCAGTCATGCAAAATCGTCTCACCCGGAAAGCGCGCCTCGGAGCCGAAACTTTCGCGCGGGTCGATCAGCAACGGGTCAAAGCCCGCGATTCGCGCCATCGGCAGCAACGCCTGCGCGATATGCACGGCCCCCACCACGATCAGTCGCAAAGGCGGGTTGTGGATGCCGATAAAGGTCTCGCCATCCGCCTCGAACCCCGAGCGATCCATGCGAAAGCGATCCGCATGCCCGTCACGTTCCAGCCGCCGTTCGGCTGTCATGCCGGTCACATAGGCGACCGGCAGGCGCGCCTCACGGGCAAGAACCAACTCCTGCAGCAGATCCTCTGGCAGAACAGAGCCGACAGGCTCTACGAGAATGCGAATCGTGCCGCCACAGGCCAGCCCCACCGCAAAGGCATCGCCGTCACTGACACCGTATTCCAGCATCACGGGCTTGCCGTCCTCAATCGCGTCCAGCGCCTCGGCCACCACCGCGCCCTCGACACAGCCGCCCGAGACAGAGCCCTCGATTTCGCCCGCGCCCGAAACGGCAAGCTGGCTACCCACGCGGCGCGGCGCACTGCCCCATGTCTGCACAACCGTGGCCAAGGCCGCGCCCTTACCGGCGCGATGCCACGCCAGCGCGGTTTCGGGCATAGTGTCGAAACGATCCATAATATCTCTCCCCGACCGCAATATGGGGCGGGTGTGCAGGCAGGACAAACCGAAAACGACCCCGTCCCAGTGCCCTGCCCCCGCGGCCCGCCTGCGAAACCCCTGTGACCGGACATGAAAACGCCGCCCCGAGGACCGGAGCGGCGTCAGACTTTCTCAGCCAATCAGGCTTAGCCGCGGCGCAGCTTGAGCGCGGTCCAGCCGCCCCAGACGACCATCGCCGCGATCACGGCCTTGATCACGTCACCCAGCAGGAAGGGCGCCATCCAACCGGCCCAAAGCTCGGGCATGGTTTTGCCCAGCATCGCAGCAGGCCATGCCAGACCCGGCAGATACAGCAGACCCGACAGAACGACACCGCAGAGTGCTGTTGTCAGCACGCCGCGCGCCAGACCCTTTTCCACGGCAAGGCCAGCCAGCCACGCCATCGCGACAAAACCATAGAGGAAACCAGCGGTCGGTCCGATCAGCGATGCGACCGAGCCGCCATTGGCGAAAACCGGCAGGCCCATCGCGCCATAAGCGAGGTAGGTCATCATCGTTGCCAGCGCCAGCCGCGAACCAAAGCTGAACCCGACTGTCAGGATGGCCAGCGTTTGAAGCGACATCGGCACCGGCCAGCCGACACTGATCTGTGCCGCGAGCGCAATGAAGAGCGATCCGCCCAGCACAAGCCCCAGTTTACGCATCGTTCCTTCGTGGCCGATCATCGCCTTGGTCAAAACCATCTCACGCATCGGGGGGCTCCTTTTTGGCTATCTGGTCTTTTTCGTGTCCCCCGTGTTTTTCGCCGCCATCGGGGGAAAGTCAAGCGATTGCGCTTGAATTTGGGCGCGCGGAGTGGGATTTGCCTTGGCATGACAGAGGATCAGGCAACACCCGTCGCCCTTGTGACCGGCGCTTCGCGCGGGCTCGGGGCAGCCATGGCGCTGGAACTGGCCGCGACGCATCACGTCGTGGCCGTCGCGCGCACGACCGGCGCACTAGAAGAGCTGGACGACCGCATTCAGGAAAGCGGTGGTCAGGCCACGCTTGCGCCGATGGACATCACCAACGAAGGCGCGATGGCGCAGCTGTGCCGCTCCATCTATGATCGGTGGGGCCGGATCGACATCTGGGTGCATACGGCGGTCAATGCCGCACCGCTGGCGCCTGCGGGCCATATGGATGCCAAGGACTGGCAGAAATCCGTGGAGGTAAATGTCAACTCGGTGGCGCGGCTGATCCCGTTTCTGACACCCTTGATGAATGCGGACGCGCGCGCCGTCTTTTTCGACGATACGCGTGCGGGCGAAAAGTTCTTTGGCGTCTACGGCGCAACCAAGGCCGCGCAAATCGCGCTTGCCCGGAGCTGGCAGGCCGAAAACGTCAAGATCGGGCCGCATGTGCATATCCTGACGCCCAACCCGATGAATACCGCCACGCGAGCGCGGTTTTTCCCCGGTGAGGACCGGACCGTGCTGGCCCATGCCCGCGACGAGGCGCGCAGGCTGATCTCTCAGATCTGACCGCGCGTCTTGCCCCGCGTGCTGGCCCCCGCTACACAAGGCCAACACAGCGGGCAGGAGCCGAAATTTGCGCATTCTCATTACCAATGACGACGGCATCAACGCGCCGGGCCTTGCGGTGCTCGAAGAGATCGCGACCCAATTGGCCGGTCCCGACGGCGAGGTCTGGGTCGTCGCACCCGCGATGGAGCAATCGGGCGTCGGACATTGCATTTCCTTTACCACGCCGATGATGATCACCCAGATCGGCGACCGCCGCTTTGCCACCCAAGGCAGCCCGGCGGATTGCGTGCTGGCGGCGATCCATGACGTGATGAAGGACACGCCCCCCGACCTGATCCTGTCGGGCGTCAATCGCGGCAACAACTCGGCCGAGAATGCAGTTTATTCCGGCACCGTGGGCGCGGCGATGGAAGGCGCGCTTCAGGGGGTGCCTGCCGTGGCGCTGAGCCAGTATTACGGCCCGCGCAACGCGGATCTGGAAGACAAATTCGAATCCTCGCGCCAGCACGGTCTGTCGACACTGCGCAGCCTGCTGGACAAGGGCGTTTGGAGAAAAGACGAGTACGGTATTTTCTACAACATCAATTTCCCCCCGGTTCCGGGTGATGAGGTTCTTGGCGTCAAGGCCGCGCGGCAGGGGTTTCGCCGCGACATGGGCTTTGGCGTGCAGCCCACGACCTCGCCCTCGGGGCGGCGGTTTTTGTGGATCACCGGTGCGCCGCAGCAGCAGCCCACCGCCGAAGGATCGGATGCCGACTGGAACCTCAAGGGCTATATCTCTGTCACACCGATGCGCTGTGACCTGACCGCCCATGACGCGCTTGACGCGCTCAAGGCCATCGAGTGACGCGTGCCCCCATGACAGACATCCCGAACGAAGACGAAACAGCGCAGCGCAAGATGCAATTCCTGTTTGCGCTACGCTCGCGCGGGGTGACCGACAACCGGGTTCTGACGGCCATGGAAAAGGTCGATCGCGGCCCCTTTGTGCGTGGCCATTTCGCGGCCCGCGCCTATGAGGACATGCCGCTGCCCATCGCCTGTGGGCAGACCATCTCGCAGCCCTCGGTCGTGGGGCTGATGACCCAAGCGCTCAAGGTCAGCCCGCGTGACAAGGTGCTGGAGGTCGGCACAGGCTCTGGCTATCAGGCGGCGATCCTGAGCCACCTTGCGCGGCGGGTCTACACTGTGGACCGCCACAAACGGCTGGTGGTCGAGGCCAGCGAGATCTTTCGCGCGATGGACCTGTCCAACATCACCGCCTTTACCGCCGACGGCTCTTTTGGTCTGGCCGAGCAGGCGCCGTTTGATCGCATCCTTGTGACCGCCGCCGCAGAGGACCCGCCCGGCCCGCTCTTGGCGCAGTTGAAAATCGGGGGTATCATGGTGCTGCCGGTGGGGCAGTCGGACGCGGTACAAAGCCTGATACGCGTGACACGCTCTGATGCAGGGTTCGAGTATGACGAATTGCGCCCGGTACGCTTCGTGCCGCTTCTCGAGGGGCTGGGACGGGACGGCTGAATAGAATAAAGAGCAAACATGTAGGGACGTCCCGGCCAACAAGGGGCGCGCAGATGAGGACCAGAGCGAGATGAAATTTTCCACACGCATGGGTCGAGGGCTGGTGGCTTTGATGGGCGCCACGGTCTTGCAGGGCTGTTCGGACAATATGGATTTCGATATGCGCGGCGCCTTCGGCAATGCGCCCTCAACGGCAGAGGCCGCGCGGAACGCCGCTGCCGACAGGCCGGATCCCGACAGCCGCGGCATTATTTCATATCCCAATTATCAAGTGGCGGTCGCCCGGCGCGGTGACACGCTTGCGACCCTCGCCGCACGGATCGGCGCGGATGTGACCGAGCTGGGACGCTATAACGGCATGCAGGCCAGCGACCCGCTGCGCCCCGGTGAGGTTATCGCGCTGCCCGGCCGCGTGGCAGAACCCAGCGGCGGGCCGCTCACACCCGGCGCTGTCGATATCACCAGCATTGCAGGCGGTGCGATAGAAGCCGCCGATGCGCGCCGTGCGGATGCCACGCCGCGACAGACCTCTCTGGATCCCGGCCAGTCCGGGATAGAGCCGATCCGCCACCGTGTCGAACGCGGCGAAACCGCCTTTACCATCGCACGGCTTTACAACGTGTCTGTGCGCAGCCTTGCGGAATGGAACGGGCTTGGCCCGGATTTCGCCGTGCGCGAGGGGCAATACCTGCTCATCCCCGTCAGATTGTCAGAGGCCCAAGACGCCGCTGGGTCCGACGTGGCCCCGGCGCAAGTGCAGACCACGGCGCTGGTCACCGAGGCGCCCGGAACAGGCACCCCGACCCCGACCCCGCCCTCTGCCTCAAGCCCCCTGCCCGATGAGGAAACCGTGCCCACAGCAGAGCCGGTGGAGGTGACAGCCGCCCCCGACCTCAGCGGCACGGCAAGCCCGGCCGCGACATCGAGCGCGCGTATGGGATTTCCGGTGCGCGGCGACATCATCCGCGAATACGCCAAGGGCAAGAATGACGGCATCGACATCGCCGCCTCGCCCGGCACACCTGTCCGCGCCGCCGCCTCAGGGACGGTCGCCGCCATCACCGAGGACACCAACGGCGTGCCAATCATCGTGATGAAGCACGCCTCGAACCTGCTGACCGTCTATTCCAATGTCGACAATCTGTCCGTGAAAAAAGGGGACAGCGTGAAGCGCGGTGGAAAGCTGGCTGAGATCCGGCGCGAGGGCACGGCTGCGTTGCATTTCGAGATCCGCGAAGGCTTCGACAGTGTCGATCCCATGCCCTATCTGCAGTGAGACGGATGGGCGTTTTGCCGGGGTTTTAAGCAAGGGGCTCTGCCCCTCACGTTGAAATTCAGAGAGAATTTCAACGCTCACCCCGAGGTATTTACGGCCAGATGAAGCGCGGGATCACAGGCGGATGCCGTGACGTCCTGCAAGGTCGGTGAAGAATTGCCACGCCACGCGGCCAGAGCGTGAGCCACGCGTGGCCTGCCATTCGATGGCTTGGGCGCGCAGGCTGGCGTCGTCGATCTCAAGCCCTGCAGCCTCGCAATAGCCCCGGATCATGGCGAGATAATCATCCTGCCCGCAGGGATGGAAGCCGAGCCAGAGCCCGAAACGATCGCTGAGAGAAACCTTTTCCTCGACCGCTTCGCCGGGATTGATGCCGGAGCTGCGTTCATTCTCGATCATGTCGCGCGGCATCAGGTGGCGGCGGTTCGAGGTGGCGTAAAACAGCACATTGTCGGGCCGCCCTTCGATCCCGCCATCCAGAACCGCCTTGAGCGATTTGTAATGCTCGTCATCATGGCCAAAGCTGAGATCGTCGCAAAAGAGGATGAACCGCTCGCCGCTCTGGCGCAGCATCGTGAGTAGACGCCCCACCGAGGGCAGATCCTCGCGGTGCAATTCCACGATCTTGAGCGTCTCGCCCTGCGCCAGCACCTCTGCGTGCACGGCCTTGACGAGGCTGGATTTGCCCATGCCACGCGCGCCCCAGAGCAGCGCATTATTGGCCGGCAGCCCGCGTGCGAATTGCAGCGTGTTGGCCAGAAGCGTGTCACGGGAGCGGTCAATGCCGACCAGCAGCCCCATATCGACGCGGTTCACTGTCCCCACCGGCAGCAGCCTGTCGGGACCTGTCTGCCAGACAAAAGCGTCTGCGGCGCTCAGATCCGGGGCGGCCATCGGCGCGGGCGCCATACGCTCCAGCGCGGCGGCGATGCGATCCAGCGCCTCATCGCTCACGATTTGTCTCCGCTCCTGTCGACCATACCGGGATCTTCGTCATCGTTGTCATCTTCGAATTCCGCGAGGATCGGATCATTCTCAAGATCGTCCTCATCCTCGTCATCCTCGTCCTCAATCCAGGCGCCGGCGGCGCGCAGCTCTGCCTCGCGCTTGGCCTCTACCCGTGACACGAGAAAGATCGACACCTCGTAAAGCCCGTAGACCACGACAAAAAGGATCACCTGCGTAATCACATCGGGCGGGGTCACGAGCGCCGCGAGCACGAGAATGCCGACCATGGCGTATTTGCGCACCTCCCGCAGCCCCACAGCACCGACAAGCCCGGCCTTGCCCATCAGGGTCAGCAGCACGGGCAGCTGGAAGCACAGGCCGAAGGCCACGATGAACTTGATGGTAAGGTTCAGATATTCCTGCGCAGAGCCTTGGAACACGACCGACAGAGGTGCGGCGTTCTGCGGATCACCGTCTGGAACAGCCTCACCGCCGGCACCGAATTGCTGGAACCCGAGGAAGAAGTCGTAGGCCAGCGGGGTGACCACGTAAAACGCGAAAGAGGCGCCCAGAATGAACATGAAAGGCGAGGCCACAAGAAACGGCAGGAACGCGCCGCGCTCGGATTTATACAGACCGGGGGCCACGAAGCGCCACATCTGATTGGCGATATACGGGAAGGCGAGGATGAACCCGCCCAGAAGCGAGACCTTGATCGCGACAAAGAAGCCCTCTTGTGGGCTGATGAAGATCAGGTCGCAATCCTGCCCGCGCTGCGCCAGCACTTTGCACAGCGGGTCGGTCAGAAAGTTGAAGATCGGCGTGGCGACCGTAAAGCAGATGATCATGCCCACGAGGAAGGCCGCGACCGAATGGATAAGCCGGTTGCGCAGCTCTGCCAGATGCTCGATCAGCGGGGCGGAGCTTTCTTCCAGCTCATTGGTGTCTGAGTTGCTCATGCCTTGTCATCGCCTTTGTCGGCATCCGGCTCAGGTGTGCTCTTGGCGGATGTGCTGGTCGAGGCGGTCTTGGTGTCGCGGGCCTTCTCGGCGGCCTCGGCCTTTTCCCGGTCAAGACGCTCCTGCCCCACCTTGGCGGAATGTTCGCGGATCTTGTCGGCCTGTGCCTTGCGCTCGGGGTCGAGCTCTTTTTTCTTGGGGCCGGCCATGGTGGTCTGCGTGAAATCCTTGGAGGCTTTCTTGACCTCGTCCATCGCGCTGCCCATGGGATTGCTGGCCTTGCGCAGCGTGTCAGAGACATCCCGCACCCCGGTTTCGTCGGCGGCGTCGTTCATGGCGCGGCTGAACTCGCGGCCCATCTTTTTGGCCTTGCCCACAAAATTGCCCACCGCCCGGAACATGCCGGGCAGATCCTTGGGGCCCACCACGATCAGCGCGACGATCCCGATGAGCAGAAGCTCGGTCCAGCCAAGATCCAGCATGCGACCGGGTTATACCTTGTCTTTTTCGTCTTCGGCCTTCGCGGCCGTCTCGGTCTCTTCGCCGGCGTCCTCGATTTCCTTGTTGCCGTCGGCAACGCCCTTCTTGAAGCTGGTGATGCCTTTGCCGACTTCGCCCATCAGCGACGAGATCTTGCCGCGCCCGAAAAGCACGAGCACCACAACGGCGATAAGCAGAAGGCCAGGCAGGCCGATGTTATTGAGCATGTTTTCTCTCCCGTATCCCGAGCCAGTTCTGCGGCCCGGATGGATTTTCGTCAACAGTATCTATGCCGTCGCGCCGCGAGTTGGAAGAAGCAAAGCGGCGCTTGGCACGATTTGTCCCAAAAAACATGCAGCGGCCCGTGATGCGACCCTCAAAGCTGGCAGAGGCGCTCAGGCGCGTTTCGAGCCGGTCAAGACCGCCGCAAAGCCCGTCATCAGAACAATCACGCAGATCACCAGCAATTGCTCATACTTGTGCCCCTCTGGCAGGATCGACGCGACCAAAGCCCAATCGCGCGCGAAATAGGCAATGGCGCCCGTCATTGCGGCGGCAAAGGAGACGCCGTAAGCCCAGACCGCCACCTTGCGCCCCATGACCAGCCCCGCGATCAGCACGGGTGTCAGAAACAGGCTTGCCGTGCCACTGACCGCGACAGCATCGAAAAGGCTTTGATTGCCCCAGAGCGTGAGGCCCGCGCCGACGGCCATGAAAACGACCATCGCCATCCGCCCGCCTGCAAGGCTGCGGGGGACGGCGCCCAACTCGTCCACCATGAGGCGCGCCGCACTGGCCAGCGCCGAATCAAGCGTGCTGAGCGCACTGACCAGCAGGGACAGCAACAGCGCCACATAGACCCATGCCGGGAACATCTGTGACCATGTCCCCAAAAGCTCGCCCTCATAGGCGGCCCCACGCAGCGCCGCCTCGATCCCGAAAAACCCGAAACCGATGATGCAGAGCGTGGAAATCCAGAACGCGTGCAGGAAAGACGCCCGCGTCCTGCGCCGATCCGCGAGAAAGCCGCGATCCATCATCACCGGGTCATGCACCGGGTAGGAAAACACCTGCAAAAAGGCCACCAGCAGCAGCACCTGCCCGTTCCATGCGCCGCTTGTGCCCTGTGCTGTCAGCACGGCACCGATATCAAACCCGGGCGAGGTGATCAGCGCCACAAGGGCAACCGCAAAGACCACGAGAAAGACCACCATCTGCACCACATCCGTGCGCAGCGCAGCACTCAGCCCGCCCCACGCGCTGTATCCAAGGCCAAGCATTGCCACGATCACGATGGACGCCTCGCGGGCAATGCCGATCTCTGGCAGGGCGGCGGCAAAGATCAGGCCGACCACCAGCAGATTCGCGAACACCTCGCTAAGCAGGCGCAGCGCGATGACGAGGTTGTAGCAGGTCACGCCAGAGCCGCCGAACCGGTCGCGCAGCCAATCCTGCACAGACCCCGCCCCCTGCGCGCGCAGCCGGTCCACGACAAAACCACCCGTCAGGAAAGAGCCGTAATAGGCGGCATAGGCCAGCACGCCCCAGATGCCGTAGAAATATCCCAAAATCGCAGAGTTCATCAGCGAGCGGGCAAAGATCCAGGTGGTCACCTGGCTGAGCACGAGCACCCACAGACCGGGCACATTGCCGCCAACACCTGCGCCACCAAAGAACCCTTCGACAGTGGCGCGGCGCGGGGCCGCGGCCAGACTTGCCACAACAATCAGCACAAAACCGATCACGATTACCGCCGCCTGCATGCTGATCGTCCCTTGCTCAAACTATCCAGAATTTCGGGTACCACCGTCCCCGCCGGGACAGTACCGGTTTTGCAAATGGTGCACAGCATTGTGATGCCGCAGGTCCGGCTCAGGCAAGGCCGCTCATACCCGGCATGCGCGACAGGACGCGGTCGAAGGAGACATGCCGTTTCTCACCCGGAAAGCTGGAAAAATCCCCATGAGACTGGCGCGGCGCTTCGAGCAGCTCGATCATCGGGTCCTGCGCGGCAAGCGCACGGATCGGCTCTATGCTGACCTGATGGTCGTTGGGATTATGCATGGCAAAGACCGGGGCGCGGCCGGGGCGAAAAAGCTCAGGATAGGCAAAGCCGCCAGAATAGCTGAAACCACCGCCAAGCTCGGGTGTTTCAAGGCCCAGCCCCGGCGCGGCATGCAAGAGGTTGAGCGCATTCACCGCCCCGGCAGAGGTGCCACCCACCACGAAACGGCCCGCAATGCCAAGCGCGCCGCGCTGTGCATCCAGCCACTGCAAAAGCGCGACAGAATCCTCTAGCGCGGCCAGCGCCCAAGGGCCGGCCATCTCTTGCCGGAAGGTCGCAGGGCAATGCGCCAAAAGATCGGGCACCGCGTCGCGCACCGCTGGGGACAGATCCGCTTTGTGCGAGGCAAGCCTGTAAGCTGGCACCGCAACAGACATGCCCGCCGCGTTGAGCCGTCTGGCGAGCACCCTGTGCGCCGGGCGCTTGCGCGTGCCTGTGCAAAATGCACCGCTGTGAAACCACACAAGCATGGGGCCCGCCCGGTCCTGACGCGCTTCTGGCAGGAAAAGATCCACCTCCAGCGTGACGCGTTCGCCTTGCGCGGTGGCGCTGCGATACGGCACGTCCAACAGCGTCCCGCCAAGCGGCGCCCCGGACGGCGCCGCAAGAAACGGGGCGGCTTCGGCAGGTGGGAACATCGGCACGCCGCTACAGGGTCGCATTCACGGCGCCACCATCCAGCAGGATATTCTGCCCGACGATGAACCCGGCATGACGGCTGCACAAAAAGGCGCAGGTGGCGCCGAATTCCTGCGCCGTGCCGTAACGGCCCGCCGGCACAGTCGCACAGCGCCGCGCCTTGGCCTCATCCACCGAAATGCCCTCACGCTCGGCCACACCCGCATCCAGAGAGGTGGCACGGTCCGTGGCATGAATGCCCGGCAGCAGGTTGTTCATGATGACGCCCCTGCCCGCGATCTGCCGCGCCGTGCCCGCGACATAGCCGGTCAGCCCTGCGCGCGCTGCATTGGACAGGCCCAGAACCGCGATCGGTGCTTTGACGCTTTGCGAGGTGATGTTGACCACACGGCCCCAGCCGCGCTCCATCATACCCGGCACAAGTGCTTTGATGAGGGTGATCGGCGTCAGCATGTTGGCATCGAGTGCAGCCAAAAAATCATCGCGATCCCAATCCGACCACAGGCCCGGCGGCGGCCCTCCCGCATTGGTCACAAGGATGTCCACGCCTTGGGCGGCGGCAAGAATGGCCTCCTGCCCGTCCTTGGTGGTGACATCGGCTGCCACCGTGGTCACGTCCACGCCAAAGGTGCCGCGGATCAGCGCGGCTTCGGCCTCCAGCGTCTCTGTCCCGCGGGCATTCATAACCAGATCAACCCCGGCCTCGGCCAATGCCCATGCACAGCCCAGTCCAAGCCCCTTGGACGAGGCGCAAACCAGCGCGCGTTTCCCCTTGATTCCCAGATCCATGATGTCCTCTTCTTGTGCAGGTCCGACAGATAAAGCAAAGCTTTGACCGGTTTGCCAGCAAAACACCGGGCCGTTGACCAGTTCGTGCCATAATCCTAGGGTATGCCGGTTAGGTACAAAGTTATGGCTGGCGTCCCGCCAGTCAAAGAGTTTGACAGGATAAGACATGTCCCGCCCGCCCGAACGTCCCGCCTATTCGGTTCCCGTGTATTCTGCCGGGGATCTGACCGTGGTGAACGGGGCCAATCTGGGTGACTCCATTTCCTTTGCCGCTGAACTGGATCTCGACGATACCTACGAATTGCGTGTCGGCGCACGGCTGCACCGGCTCTCGCTGCTGGCAGATGAGGGCAGCACGCTCTGCATCGGCACGGGCAGCCGTCTTGGCACGCCGGGGGCGACCGTGCATCTTGATTCGTGTCTCACAATGATGTCGGGCACGGGCCAGACGACCGAAATGCTCATATTGGTAGAGGTCGATGACACCGGCGACGTGGCACAGGTCTATGCCTTGCCGCTGGCTCAGGTCAGCACGCGGACGGGGTATTCCCTTGTCGGGATCGATAGTGAAAACGCCCGCCAGAAATTTGCCGAGGTCGCCTGCGTTTCCTTCACACGCGGCACGCATATCACCCTTGGATCGGGCGCACAGACCGCGGTTGAGGATCTCAAGGTCGGTGACACGGTGCTGACCCGCGACGACGGCGTGCAGACCATTCGCTGGATCGGGCATTCCACCGTGCGCGCCGTTGGCGAATTCGCCCCGATTCGCATTCGCGCCGACACGCTGCACAATGAAAACGACCTGCTGGTCAGCCCCGATCACCGGCTATTTATCTATCAGCGCTCGGATGCGCTTGGCGCGGGGCGGCACGAACTGCTGGTGCGCGCGCGGCATCTCGTGAATGGCGATACCGTCATCCAAGAAGATGGCGGCTTTGTCGAATATTACCAGCTGCTCTTTGACACCCACCAGATCATCTATGCCGAGGGCATCGCGGCAGAGACGCTGCTGCTCGACACCCGCACAAGCGCCGCCCTGCCCAAGGAACTGACAGAAAAGCTGGCGCAGACCCTGCCCGGCCATACCAACCGGGCGCATCTGGATTTCGAAGTGTCCGAGGCGCTGCTCAACCACCCCGACGCGGCCCGTATCCTGAAATCAGCATCTACGCGGTGACCTGCAACGCGGACCCGTTTGGCGCAGTGTATGATGGAACCGATCCAAATCAGCGCAGTTGATCTTGCCGGTACGCTTCGTCAAAAGGATATCCGCCCATGCGCCGCATTCTCGCCACCGGCCTTGCCCTGAGCCTGAGTTTCGCCACCCTTGCCACCGGCCAAGACGTCACCCGCGACCTTGCGTATGACGATGGCGCCCGCAACGTGCTTGACCTCTACCTGCCTGACACAGATCAAACCCCGCCTGTTGTCTTGTTCATCCATGGCGGTCGCTGGATGCGCGGTGACAAATCCGAGGAGCGCAATGTGAGCCGATTTCAGGCGCTGACCGACGCGGGCTTTGCCGTGGCCGCGATGAACCACACCTATTCCACCTCCGCCATCTGGCCCGCGCAGAAATCGGACGTCCACAGCGCCATGGCGTTCCTGATCACCAACGCGTCCGACCTCGGCATCGACGCGGACCGCATGGCCGTGTGGGGACGATCCTCGGGCGCGCATCTGGCGCTGTGGGCGGGCCTTTTGGCCCCGCTTGAGGATGGACCAAAGCTGCGCGCGGTGATCGCATGGTTCGCCCCGTCTGATTTGGCCAAACTGGCCCCGGACCGGGCAGAGGATGACGTGCCGGACGCCCATGAAAAACACGAAAAACCCTATCCTGAATCGATCCTGTTGGGGGTGGAGGTCTCCACTCACAAAGACGCTGCCGACGCCGCCAGCCCGACGGCACGTATTAAGGACCTTCCCGCGTCGACCGAACTGGCACCGCATTTTTTGGCCCATGGTACCGACGATACGATCGTCTCACCACGTCAAAGCGAAAGGCTTTATCGCGCGCTTGACGCCCGTGGCACGCCCGTCACGTTCATGCCCGTGCCGGATGAAGGCCATGGCGGCGAGCTTTTCAACGATGTGGTCCCTCGGATGATCACGTTTTTGGAAACGCATCTGAAACCTGCCTCCCCTCGCTGAGGCCCCGTGCCTCTGGCAGACCGACGGCATAATCCCCCGCCCGATTGTGGGCGAGGGAGAATTTTGAGCGCGTTTGACGTGATCGAATGGGGGGACGCCTGTCGCGCCCCCCAAATTCAAATCAGCTGCGGGCCGCCAAGGCTGCGTCGACAACGTCAAGGCTTTGAGACGCCGTGTATCCTTCGATTACGACCCGGTTGCCTGTTTCCTGTGCCTTATCGATCTCATAGATCTCTGCCTCGCTCATGGCGTTGAACTGGCTTTCGCTGATAAAGCTGGGCACAAGATCGCTGGGGTCACGATCCATGGCCGCTGCGGGAAGGGCTGCAGCTGTCACGATGGCGGCCAGAGCTGCGTTGCGGATCGCGGAGGTTTTGAGTGCAAATGTCATTTCATTTTCCTTTTGGTTTCGATGTTTGTGCAGGCTTCGATGCTGTCGGTTGATCGCCTGCCATGACCCAAAGATGCGCCTGTTCTGTGCGTTGCGACAGCCCTGTCCGGACTATGTGAGAATGCGGTCACAGCGACGCTCGGATGCGTGATTCAGACGTCACGCACGGCTCAAGGAGGCGTGTTCGCCAGCATCCTTATTTCACGAAAATACACATAAAAACAGAGGCTTAAAATGTTTCAGCACCCCTCTCCGTGACTGCACCAAAAGCGTGCGATTTTGCACTCACAGCGCGATATGTAATATTAGTCTGCTTTTGCATTCACAGACCCAGCCACAGCTTGCGCCATCCCCGGCCACGCTCTATATCGCGACCATGCTGGACACCCCACACAACCGCCCCGATCTGCCCGCCGAAATCGCACGGCGGCGCACCTTTGCCATCATCAGCCACCCTGATGCGGGCAAAACCACGCTGACGGAAAAATTCCTGCTCTATGGCGGTGCCATCCAGATGGCGGGACAAGTCCGTGCCAAGGGCGAGGCGCGGCGCACGCGCTCGGACTTCATGCAGATGGAAAAGGACCGGGGCATTTCCGTCTCCGCCTCGGCCATGTCGTTTGATTTCAAAAACTTCCGCTTCAACCTTGTCGACACGCCCGGTCACTCGGATTTCTCTGAGGATACTTACCGCACGCTGACGGCGGTGGATGCCGCCGTGATGGTGATCGACGGCGCGAAAGGTGTCGAAAGCCAGACGCAAAAGCTGTTCGAGGTCTGCCGCATGCGCGACCTGCCGATCCTGACATTCTGTAACAAGATGGACCGCGAGAGCCGCGAAACCTTTGAGATCATCGACGAGATTCAGGAAAACCTCGCCATCGACGTGACCCCGGCCAGCTGGCCCATCGGCGTGGGGCGCGATTTTGTCGGCTGTTACGATATGCTGAACGACCGGCTGGAACTGATGGACCGCGCCGACCGCAACAAGGTGGCCGAAACCATCCAGATCGCCGGTCTTGATGATCCCAAACTGGCCGAACATGTGCCCGCCCATCTGGTCGATAAGCTGCGCGAGGACGTGGAAATGGCGCGGGAACTTTTGCCCACGCTCAACCCGCAATCCGTGCTGGAGGGGCATATGACCCCGATCTGGTTCGGCTCTGCGATCAACTCTTTCGGCGTCAAGGAACTGATGGAGGGCATCGGCACCTACGGCCCAGAGCCGCAGCCGCAATCCGCCACCCCCCGCCAGATCGCCCCGGAGGAGGAAAAAGTCACCGGCTTTGTCTTTAAGGTGCAGGCCAATATGGACCCCAAGCACCGCGACCGCGTGGCGTTTGTGCGCATGGCGTCGGGGCATTTCCGGCGTGGGATGAAGCTTAATCATGTGCGCTCTAAAAAGGCGATGACCGTGGCCAGCCCGGTGCTGTTCCTCGCGTCCGACCGCGAACTGGCCGAAGAGGCATGGGCCGGCGATATCATCGGCATCCCCAACCACGGCCAGCTGCGCATCGGCGACACCCTGACCGAGGGCGAAAGCCTGCGCGTCACCGGCATCCCGTCATTCGCGCCCGAACTGTTGCAACAGGCGCGCGCGGGCGATCCGATGAAGGCCAAGCATCTGGAAAAGGCGCTGATGCAATTCGCCGAAGAGGGGGCTGCCAAGGTCTTCAAGCCCACATTCGGCTCGGGCTTTATCGTGGGCGTTGTGGGGCAGTTGCAGTTCGAGGTTCTGGGCTCTCGGATCGAGCTGGAATACGGCCTGCCGGTGCGGTTCGAGGCGTCGCAATTCACCTCTGCCCGCTGGGTGCATGGCCCCAAGGATACGGTCGAGAATTTCGCCGCCGCCAATAAACAGCATATCGCGACCGACAATGACGGCGACGTGGTCTACCTCACGCGCCTGCAATGGGATATCGACCGGGTCGAACGCGACTGGCCGGACATCACCCTGTCTGCGACCAAGGAAATGATGGTCTGAGGCATGGGCGGCCTTGATAGCCGCCCTACCCCATTATGCCAGAGGCGGACCTCTCACTGTACGCGCGCGAGAGGGGTCAAGCGCTTAGCCTGCCAGTTCGGCGACAGTGCTGTCCGGGCTGAGCCGCGCAACCAGATCCACACCTGTCAGAGCGCCCTCAGGCGTCAGGCGCATAGGCTGACCCAGCAGCTTGAGATCGACCGCCCCGCCCGGCAGCTCATAGCGATGCCCCATGGAATGGGTCACGGCGACGCGCTCTCCCGGTCGCGGGTTCAGCCCCGGTTTTGTTGGGCCAAGCCCCGCCTTGATATGATGCGCGATATCCCATTCAAGGATCTCTCCATCATGGCGCGTCGCGACCCAGCAATGCCCGTCATCGGTCATGCCACCCCGCTCTTGCGGAAAGAAGTAGCCATAAAAATAGGCCGCCTCATACCCTGCCGCCCGCAGGCTTGCCACGAGGTAGGTGTTGATATCGACACAGGACCCCGGCGTCAGACCGCAGGACAGGTAGGGCACCTCGTCCATGCCATCGTTGAACCGCGTTTCGGGATGGGCATAGGCAAAGCGCGCCTCCGCCTCGGTCACAAGCGCCTCGATCCCGGCGCGGCCCCCGCCCGCCGCCGCGACAATGCTGCGGCTTGCCTGCGCAAGGTCGTCCGCGGCAACGGTGTAGCGGTTGGTGCGCGGGCGAAACGACTCTTGCGGGTAGCGTGCCCCGTCCGGCCCGGTTGCGACGGTATAATGCAGCGTGACCACATCGCCCTCAGGCGCGATCAGCGCGGCACCAAGCCCCAGATCCGCCTCGGTCATCATGGCCACCATTCGGCCCCCGGACACGGTCAGACGCGTGACCGTTTCACCGGGCGTGGATGTGCCCGCAGGGGCAAGGATCTGGCCGGCCTGCGGCATTGCGATTTCAACGGTAAGGGATCTCATGACATCGACACCCAGACCTGAAACAACAGACCAGAGGCAAGCGCGCCACTGAGCGACAGAGCGATATAGAGCGCGAATACCTGCGGTTTCGCCAGCGCCCAGACTGCCATGGCTGCGGGGATCGACGTGACGCCCCCCGCCACCAGAAAGGCCAGACCAGCGCCCGGTGCCATGCCCTGCCCGATCAGCCCGCCAACCAGCGGCAGCGCGGCATAACCGTTAAGATAGGCAGGCACCCCCACCAGCGTGGCGGTGATGATCGGCATAAGCCCCTCACCGCCCAGTGCGGCGGTCACGGTTTCGGCCGGGATCCATGCCAACATCAGGCTTTCGAGCAGAAAGGCCAGCGTCAGCCATTTGGCGAGGAAAAGCGTGGTGCTCAGCGCCGTCTTGCCAAACTTCCCGAGCCGGTCCGCATCTGTCCAGAACCGCCAGATGACAGGCTTGGGCGCGCGCACCTTGGAACCGCCACAGCCGCCATCCCCGATGCCCTCACGCAGCGGATCGGCAAAGGCACCGACGCGCATCATCACATGCACCACAGCCCCGCCAAAGATGCCCAGACCAATGGCCGCAATCGTCTTGGCCACTGCAAATTCAAGATCAAGCACGCCCGCCGTCAGCACGAACATGGACGGGTCCATGATCGGCGAGGCCAGCCAGAACGCCATCACCGCCGACAACGGCACACCCATCGCCAAAAGCGCTGCGATCAGCGGGATCACACCGCAGGAACAAAACGGCGAGACACCCCCCGCCAAGGCCCCCAGCCCGATCATCAGGATCGGCGCGCCGGTAAAGGCCTTGGCGATCAGGTTGTCGGCGCCGGTCGCATTGGCCCATGCAGCGATGGCGATGGACAAGATCAGGTAGGGGGCTGTTTTCAACAGCGCGCTGCCCGCAAAAACCGCACTGTCGGCGGCCTGTGTCGGGTCAAATATCGCAAGCGCCAGCAGCAGAACCGCAGAGGCGAGCCAGACGCGCTCATCCTGCCAGACATGCCGGAGCGTGGACCAAAGGCCGGGCCTTGGAAGGGTTGAATCAGTCATAACCATATCTCCGGGATTGCGGTTGTTTTTGGGTAAGAAAAAGCAGGATGACGCATCATGCCGCATCCTCCGAGGGTTTGAGAGTGACACCGACGCAGCATTCTGCAGTCAGAAAGTCGAGAATGCCGTGCATGGCGGGGAAATCGACACGATTGAACACTTCGCGCCCCTGTTTGTCCTGCAAGACAATCCCCGCATCCACCAGCGTGGACAGGTGATGTGCCAATGTCGAAGGCGCGAGCGAGAGGTGCTCTGCAATATCGCTGACCCGCAAACCGCTCTCGCCCGCCTTCACCAACAGGCGAAAGATCGAGAGACGGGCATCATGGCCAAGCGCCGCAAGGGCGCGTGCATTTGAGCTAATCGTAGTCATACCGCAAACATAACTACAAAACTAGTTTTGTAAAGATAGTTTGTTTGGCGTCAGCCCAAAGCATAGCCCGCGCCGCGTACCGTGCGCAGCGGGTCGTTGCCACCATGCTGGCACAGCGCCTTGCGCAGACGGCCGATATGCACATCGACCGTGCGGGTATCGACATAGATGTCCCGACCCCAGACACGGTCCAAAAGCTGATCGCGCGACCAGACGCGACCCGGCTTTTCCATGAACGTGGACAGAAGCCGAAATTCTGTCGGACCAAGTTTGAGCGCCTGACCGTCCCGCGTGACGCGGTGGGTCTCGGAATCGAGCACGATGTTTTCGTATTCCAGCCGCTCACCCACGGCAGAGGGCCGGGTCCGGCGCAGTTGCGCGCGCACGCGCGCCATCAGTTCTATCACCGAATAAGGCTTGATCACGTAGTCATCCGCGCCCGTTTCCAGCCCGCGCACCCGGTCCACCTCTTCGGAGCGCGCCGAGATCATGATGATCGGCACACCGCGCGTCTCTGGACGGGTCTTGAGCCTGCGACAGATCTCTATGCCCGACACATTGGGCAGCATCCAGTCCAGCAGGATGATGTCCGGCGCGGCCTCTTCGACCAGCAACAGGGCCTCTTCGCCATTTTCGGCCTCCGCCACTGCGAACCCGTCGGCCCGGAGGTTGTAAGACAACACCTCGCGCTGCGAGGGCTCGTCTTCAACCAGTAGAACCGTGGGAATATCGGCGGTCATTATGTGTCTCCTGTCAGGTCAGGAATTCAGGGGAAACGTCAGGATCGACAGAGGTGCGGTCATCCTTGGGCCGGACCTCTTCGGGCAGTTCGCCCGTCACGAGATAGATGACCTGCTCGCAGATATTCGTCACATGGTCGCCCATGCGCTCGATATTCTTTGCGATGAAATGCAGGTGCATGCAGGGCGTGATGTTACGCGGATCTTCCATCATGAAGGTCAGGAATTCGCGGAACAGCGCATTGTACATCTGGTCCACGTCGGTGTCGCGTTCCATGACCTCGCGGGCAAGCTCTGCATCGCGTTGGATATAGGCATCCAGCGCATCGCGCAGCATCCGCTCGGTTTCCTTGGCCATCCGGCGCAAAGAGGCCGCAGAGCCGTTGATCTGCGTCATCTGGCTCAGGATGGTGGTACGCTTGGCCATGTTCTTGGCGTAGTCGCCGATGCGTTCGAGGTTCGACGCCATTTTCATCACGGTCAGGATAACCCGCAAGTCCCCCGCCGTGGGAGCCCGCAGCGCGATCACGCGCGCCGTTTCCTCGTCGATCCTGAGCTCCAGCTCATCAATGGCCCGGTCGCCGCGGCGCACCTTCTCGGCCAATTCCTCGTCACGCTGTTCCAGCGAAACCGCGGCGTTCATGATGGCTTCTTCCACCAACCCGCCCATCTTCATGATCAGGGCCTGAACGGATTCAAGATCGCGATCATAGGCGGAAGAGATATGTTCTTCGTTCATGTCTGCCTCGCTTAGCCGATACGGCCGGTGATATAGCTTTCGGTGCGACTGTCTTCGGGGTTGGTAAAGATCTGACCGGTCTCGCCGAACTCGACAAGATTACCCAGATGGAAAAATGCGGTCTTTTGGCTGACGCGCGCGGCCTGCTGCATGGAGTGCGTGACGATCACCACAGAAAATTGCTGGCGCAGTTCGTCAATCAGCTCTTCGACCTGTGCTGTCGCAATCGGGTCAAGCGCCGAGCAAGGTTCGTCCATCAACAGCACCTCGGGCTCTGTCGCGACGGCGCGCGCGATGCACAGGCGCTGCTGCTGACCACCCGACAGGCCGGTGCCGGGAGAGTCGAGCCGGTCCTTGACCTCGTCCCAGATAGCGGCGCGGCGCAGGGATTGTTCGACAATCTCATCCAACTCTGCCTTGCCGCTTGCCATACCGTGAATACGGGGGCCATAGGCGACATTGTCAAAGATGGACTTGGGAAACGGGTTCGGCTTTTGAAAGACCATGCCGACCCGCGCGCGCAGCTGCACCGGGTCCACGCGGTTGTCATAGATGTCCTGATTGTCCAGCGTGATCTGACCCTCGACGCGGCAGATGTCGATCGTGTCGTTCATCCGGTTCAGACAGCGCAGGAACGTGGACTTGCCACAGCCCGACGGCCCGATAAAGGCGGTGACGGTCTTGTCCGCCAGATCGACATCCACATCCTTGATCGCATGGGTGTCGCCGTAATAAACCTGAACGCCGCGCGCTGAGAATTTCGTCTCTTGCTGGGTCACATCTCTCTCCGACATAGGGGTATCGTACATGGTGTGTATCCTTGATCCTTGGTCAGTTTACCAGCTTACCAGCGGCGTTCAAAACGGCGGCGCAGCAGAATGGCGATGATGTTCATGGTCAGAAGGAAGACCAAAAGCACGATGATCCCGCCCCAGGCTTTTTCGTAAAAGCCAGCGTCGGCGCGTGCGGCCCATGTGTAGATCTGTGCCGGCATGGCGGAATTCGCCTCGGTAAAGCCCGCGACAAACCCGTCGGGATACCCGCGCGCAACAAAGCCGACCATACCGATCAGCAAGAGCGGCGCCGTCTCACCCAGCGCCTGAGCCAGACCGATAATGGTGCCTGTCAGGATACCCGGCATGGCGAGCGGCAGAACATGGTGAAACACCGATTGCATCTTGGACGCGCCCACACCGAGCGCGGCATCACGGATCGACGGCGGCACCGCCTTGAGCGAGGCACGCGTCGAAATGATGATCGTCGGCAAGGTCATCAGCGTCAGCACCAGACCGCCCACCAGCGGGGCCGATTGCGGCAGATGCATGAACTGAATGAACACGGCCAGACCAAGGATACCGAACACGATGGAAGGCACCGCGGCGAGGTTCGAGATATTCACCTCGATCAGATCGGTAAACCGGTTCTTTGGCGCGAATTCCTCAAGATAGATGGACGCCGCGACACCGATGGGCAGCGACAGCGCCAGCACGACCAGCATCATAAAGAAAGAGCCGATGACCGACGCGCCGATCCCTGCCCCGCCGGGATTGTCCACGCCAGCGTCCGTTCCGGTAAGAAAGGCCATGTTGAACTTGGACTGAAGCAGGTCTGCCTCTTCCATAGCGTCGACGATATCGAGATCCGCCACCATCAAAAACCGGCTGTCCTGCACGGTGTCGCGCGAAAGGCGGCCCTTGAAATAGCCGTCAACGCGCGATGAGGCCGGCAATTCAAAGGTGACAGACTGCCCGACCTGATCGGGATTGTTCTGATAGTATTCGCGCAGGTTGCCGCCGACCTTGCCCAGAAGGCGCTCGATCGCCGCATCGTCGAAATCCACTTCGATGCCACGAGCCGAAAGCTCGCTTCCCAGCTTTGCCACAAAAAGATCCTGATAGGCCTTGGTCTTGAACAGCTGGCTCTCAGCCTCGTCCAGTTCTGCGGGCTCGATGGTGAAATCCACGGCGACCACAGCGCGTGTAAATGCCGAACTGCCGTTCCCGATGATCGACGTGGCCAGCACGATCAGAAAAAACAGACCCGTGATGATCGCCGCAAGCCCGTAGAGGCGAAAACGCTTTTCGGCCGCATTGCGACGCTTGGTATTCGCGTCCTCGACCATGAGGTCTTTCTTGCCGGGCGCGGCATGGGGTGTGGTTGAGGCATCGGTCATTCGTACTGCTCCCGGTATTTGCGCACGATGAAGAGGGCAAAGACGTTCAGCCCCAGCGTGATAACGAAAAGGGTCATGCCAAGGGCAAAGGCCACCAGCGCCTCTGGCGAGGCAAAGTCCGAGTCGCCGGTCAGCTGGCTGACGATCTTGGCGGTGACGGTCGTCATGGCGTCGAACGGGTTGAGCGACAGGCGCGCTGCCGCCCCTGCGCCCAGCACAACGATCATGGTCTCGCCGATCGCACGGCTGGCCGCCAGAAGGATCGCGCCGACAATGCCCGGCAATGCGGCGGGCAGAACAACCTGCCGAATGGTTTCGGACTGCGTGGCACCCAGACCGTAAGAGCCGTCACGCATCGCCTGCGGCACCGCGTTGATGATATCATCGGACAGCGAGGATACGAACGGGATCAGCATGATACCCATCACAAGACCCGCAGTTATGACCGCCGTACCCGCCTGCATCCAGCCAAGCCCGTCATCGCCAAACACCTCGATCAGCAGCGGGCCAACGGTCAGCAGCGCGAAGAGACCGTAAACAATGGTTGGAATACCAGCGAGGATTTCCAGCAATGGCTTGGCCACACCGCGCACCTTGGGGCCAGCGTATTCAGACAGGTAGATCGCCGCGAAAAGCCCAACCGGCACCGCCACGGCCAATGCGACGATAGAGACGTAGAATGTCCCCCACAAGAGCGGCACCACACCCAGATCCGACGCGCCGCCGCGCCCCGAAAAGCTTGGCGCCCAGTTGGTGCCAAAGAAAAAGTCGCTGGCGGGATAGAGTTTGAAGAACTCGACAGTGTTGAACACCAGAGAAAAAAGAATGCCGATGGTCGTCAGGATCGCGATGGACGCGGCCCCCACAAGCAAGGCCCGGATCCCCTGTTCGACCACGTTGCGGGCGCGGAAATCGAAATGCGCCTCGCGCAGACCCCACAGCGCACCGGCGGCCGCCAACAAGATCACCACAAGGGACATCAACCACGCGCCGATGGAATTCATGATGCGGTATTGCTGCGCGGCGCGCATGACCGGCTGAGTGATGTCGGATGTCACGATCTGGTTGGCATCGCGCAGACGCTGGGTCACATCGGCAAAATCGGCCCGTGCGTTGCGTGCGAACTCTTCCGTGATGACGCCCTGCGCCACGGCATTGTCGAGCCCGTCTGCCGCCCGGCGCACCTCTGACATGACCAGCCCGCGCGAAGAGTTATCGGGGATCGCCCGCTCACCCAGCGTGCCGGATACGGTGTTCGCCACAACAAGCGGCTGAACCAAGAGCCAGATCACCGCGACGATGAACGCAGGTACAGCGGCCTTCATGGCCACGTTCGATCCATAATAGGAGGGAAGTGAGTGAAGCTTGCGGGTGTCGTTCCCGCTGGTTGCAAGTGCCTTTTGCCGGCCAAGCACATAGCCCACAGTGGCAATCGCCAGAACAATGAGAAAAAGCCACAGCAATGGCATCAACTTACCCCCGCTAGAAATTCATGTTGCCGTTTTCAGGCAAAGACGGGGTGGCGCGACAGGCGCCACCCCTTTTGACGTGTTCCCAAGCGGGAAGGCTTAGGAGCCTTCGCCCATGGTCACTTCGTTTGCGATCATGTCCTGGGTCTTGGCCAGTTCCGGATCAGCAACGAGGCCGTAGTTGGCGAGCGGGCCGGAGGGGCCAGCGATCTCGTCGGCGAGGAAGAACTGAGCGTACTCTTTCAGGCCGGGGATGACGCCGATATGTGCCTTCTTGACGTAGAAGAACAGCGGACGCGACACAGGGTATTCACCCGATGCGATGGTCGGCGTGGACGGTGCGACACCGCTCATCGTGGCGACCTTCAGCTTGTCGGCGTTGTTCTCGTAGAACGCCAGACCAAACACGCCGATGCCATCGGGGTTGGCTTCGATACGTGCGAGGGTCTCGGTGTAGTCGCCGTCGATGTCGACCGAACGACCGTCCTGACGAACGTCAAAGCAGGCGTCTTCGGCTGCATCTTCGTCCATGCCGCTGGCCATCATGGCTTCCATGGCGCCGGTTGCTTCGCAGCCCTCGAGAAGAACCTTCTCTTCGAAGACTTCGCGCGTGCCGTGCTTGGTGCCGGGGATGAACATTGCGATCTCGGCGCCGGGCAGGTCAGCGTTGAAATCCGACCACGCTGTATGGGGGTTCTCGACCAGCTCGCCGTCGACCATCACGGTCGCGCCGATGGCGTTGTAGATGTCTGCAGGCACAAAGGCGTCATATGCCGGGCCGGACTGCTGGCTGGCAAAAACGATGCCGTCATATCCGATGCGCACTTCCATGATCTCGGTCACGCCGTTCTCGGCACAGGCCTTGACCTCTTTTTCGCGGATGGCGCGCGACGCGTTTGCAACGTCGATGGTGTTCTCGCCAACGCCTTCGCAGAAGCGCTTGAGGCCAGCGGAGGAACCGCCCGATTCGACAACCGGCGTCGGGAAGTCGGTGTTGTCGCCGAACAGCTCAGCCACGATCGAGGCGTAGGGCAGAACAGTGGACGAGCCTGCGACCTGCACGTTGTCACGCGCGGCAGCGGCTGTGGCGGAGATGGCAGCGATCGCCAGCGTCGAGGCGGTCATTTTAAAGAAAGACATGTAGAACTCCTGGTTTCGTTTGTCCGGCCAGCAGACTGACCTTGCCTGCCCTGCTAGAGACGAGTAGCGACGCTTTTGTTACGTTTTTGTAACGGTTTCATGACAGTCACGAAGCTATTAAAAAACAAATACTTAGGCAAACACCCCTCACCCGATGCGTGGGTTTGACAGGCGACTCACCGCAGACGGATTCGGCTAAAATGACAGCCCCCGTCACGTTGCCCGGGGATTCGCGGCGATAACGTCAGATGCCTTGTGCCGCGACACGCCTCTACTGCCCTCTGCGAGACGTTTTGGACCTCTTGAATCCAACATTGCGCTGAGGCGCGCAGCGATGTCACAGACATCCCGCCCCGGCACCACGCGCGGCAGATGGTTCTTGCGTGCTCCGCAGGGGCCACGCATTCTTGCATCATGAGCAATACAAGCTGGGGCGTCGTCGCAACGATAAAGGCCCCGACCCATCAGATCCTGAATTTCGCCGCCTATCACCTCGATCTGGGCGCACAGCGAGTTCATATTTATCTGGATGTGGATGACCCCGAGGCGCGCTCGGCGCTCAAACGGCATCCCAAATGTCGCGTGATTCATACCGACGAGGGCTATTGGCGGCGCAGGCGCAAACACAAAAGCCGCCCCGACGGCCATCAGCATCGCCAGACGCTCAACGCCACGCATTGCTACAACCGCAGGCCAGAGGTGACATGGCTGCTGCATGCCGATGTGGATGAGTTTGTGCTGCCCTCTGCCCCGCTGATCGCACAGCTGGACGCGCTGCCGCCTGACACGCTCAGCGCGCGCATCCGTCCGATCGAGGCGCTGGCGCCCGACCCCGCCGATCCGCCGCCGCATGGCCGGATATGGTGCAAGGGGTTTGCACGGCTTCAGGCGGACCGCCGCGCAGAGACCAACGCGATCTACCCCACCTATGGCGATCACCTCAACGGTGGCTTTCTCAGCCATGTGGCGGGCAAAATCTTTACCCGAACGGAACAGCCCGACATATCGCTGCGCATTCACAATGCCTTTCGCGATGGTGTGATGGATACCGACCCACCCGATCTAGCGGCCTGCCACCTTGTGCATCTGCACGCCCATGACTGGGCGCATTGGCAAAACCTCTATCGGTATCGCCTGAACCACGGCTCTTACCGAGAGGGGCTGAAACCCGCGCCGCGCGCCCAAGGTGCCGCGCTGAATATGCACGAACTGTTCTCCATGCTTGAAAACGAGGGCGGCGAACCCGCGCTGCGGGCCTTCTATGATGAGGTCTGCACCGCGACACCGGCATTGCGGGACCGGTTGCACAGCTTTGGGCGGCTGCATGAGGTCACGCTTGATCTTGAGGCAAAACGCGCCCGGCATTTCCCGCACTTCACCTGACCAAACGTCGATCCAAGACGTCGCCCTGCCGCATAATGCGCCAGATCGTCCCTGCATTTGTCTGCCGCATTGACCCCGCGCACCTCTTGGGATATGGCCCTTCCCACGCAAAGGCCTGCAAACGTGCGCCTTGAGATGTGATGGCGGGCCCGGTGAGTGTCCGCACCAAGTGGACATACATGACAAAATTTTCTGATCTGAACCTGAACCCCAAGGTAATGAAGGCCATCGAAGAGGCCGGATACGAAACCCCCACCCCCATTCAGGCGGGCGCCATTCCCCCCGCCCTCGAAGGCAGAGACGTTCTTGGCATCGCCCAGACGGGCACCGGCAAAACCGCCTCCTTTACCCTTCCGATGCTGTCGTTGCTGGCACGTGGCCGGGCACGGGCGCGCATGCCACGCTCGCTGGTCCTATGCCCGACGCGCGAACTCGCCGCGCAGGTCGCCGAGAATTTCGATACCTACTCCAAGCATCTCAAGCTGACCAAGGCGCTGCTTATTGGTGGCGTGTCCTTTGGGGAGCAAGACAAGCTGATCGACAAGGGCGTCGATGTTCTCATCGCCACGCCCGGCCGCCTGCTGGATCATTTCGAGCGCGGCAAACTGCTGCTGACCGGCGTGCAGATCATGGTGGTGGACGAGGCGGACCGCATGCTTGATATGGGGTTCATCCCCGATATCGAGCGGATTTTCTCGCTGACGCCCTTTACCCGTCAGACGCTGTTTTTCTCGGCCACGATGGCCCCCGAAATCGAGCGGATCACCAACACCTTCTTGCAAAACCCCGAGCGGGTCGAGGTGGCCCGTCAGGCAAGCGCCTCTGAAACGATCGAACAGGGTGTGGTCATGTTCAAGCCGTCGCGCCGTGAAAAGGCCGACACCGAAAAGCGCAACATGCTGCGCGGGCTGATTGACCGCGAAGGCGACAAATGCACCAACGCCATCATCTTTTGCAACCGCAAGACAGATGTGGATATCGTGGCCAAAAGCCTGAAACAACACGGCTATGACGCGGCCCCGATCCATGGTGATCTGGACCAGTCGCAGCGCACGCGCACGCTTGATGGTTTCCGCAAGGGCGATCTGCGCTTTCTCGTGGCCTCTGACGTGGCGGCGCGCGGCCTCGATGTGCCGGCGGTCAGCCACGTGTTCAACTATGATGTGCCCGGCCACCCCGAGGATTACGTGCACCGCATTGGCCGCACAGGCCGCGCCGGACGTGACGGCAAGGCGATCACGCTATGCGGGCCGCGCGACGAAAAACAGTTCGACGCTGTCGAAAAACTGCTGCAAAAGCCCATCCCGCGCCTCGACAACCCGATGGGCGAGGCCGCCCCCGAGGCACAGCCGCAGGATCAGCCCACCGAAGAGGCCCCAAAAAAGACCCGCAGCACCCGGTCGCGCCGGTCCAGGAAAACCCCTGATGAGGCACCCAAGACCGACGCCGAGACTCAAACCCCGGCAGAGCCCGCCGCGACACCAGCGGCCGAGCCAGCCGAGGCGCCTGCAACAGCGGCACCTGCGGCCAACACTGACGACACCTCCACGTCCTCAAGAGGATCGTCGCGGCGCGGCGGCGGTTCTGGTCGTGGTCGGGGCGATGGCGGCAAAACGCCTGTGGGCATGGGCGATCACCTGCCCAGCTTCATCGCGCTCAGCTTTGAAGAGCGCATGGTCTCCTGAGGCCATAGCCAAAACCAAGACATTAAAAAGGGGCCGCTTGGCCCCTTTTTTCGTTTCTCAGCGTATCAGGACTTAACTCAATCGGCTGATGATCACCGTCACCTCGGGCTTTTTACCGATCTCGGTTTGCGCCGAATTCCGCACGATCTTGCGCAGGCCATCCTCAAGGATGTCATCATCGCTCAGCGTCCGGCCCTTGGCCCGGCCAAGGAACTGGCTCAGATCCTCTTCCAGCACATCGACCAGCGGCGCGTTGCTGGACCCCTGCTCGGACAGGCCTTTGACCTCACACCACGGATCGCCAAGCGGCTCGTCTTCCTCATCAAGGATGACATTGACCGTCACATGCCCGTTCAGCGCCATGCGGATCCGGTCACGCACGATCCCGTCCATCGCGCCGATCTTGCGGCCACCATCCAGATAGATGCGCCCGGTCTCGACATGGTCGACGACCTCTGGGCGGTTCCCGCTTAGGTCCAGCATCGTGCCATTGGTGGCGACAACGGCCTGCATCCCATTGGATTTGCACAGTTTCACATGTTCGCGCAGATGACGGTGCTCGCCATGCATGGGGATGATGACCTGCGGGCGCAGCACCTTGTGCAGCTTTTCCAGATCGGGCCGGTTGGCATGGCCAGACACGTGATAGCGCCCGTTCGAATCGTCGACCACATCCACGCCCATTTCGCTGAACTGGTTCATGATGCGGATCACGCCGCGCTCGTTGCCGGGAATGGTCTTGGAGGAAAAGAGGAACATATCGCCCTCTTTCAGTTCGATCCCGTTATACTTGCCCTGCGCCAGCTGCGCACTGGCTGCGCGCCGCTCGCCCTGACTGCCGGTCACGATCAGCATGACGTTGTCGCGCGGCATGTTGCGGCTTTCTTCGGGGCTGATTGTGCGGGGAAAATCCTTGAGCACGCCGGTTTCCACCGATGCCTCGATCATCCGGCGCATCGCGCGGCCCAGCAGACAGATAGAGCGCCCTGCCCTTTGCCCGGCCTCGGCCAGCGTTTTGACCCGTGCGACGTTGCTGGCAAAGGTCGTCGCCACAACCATGCCCTTGGCCCCGGCCACCAGCTTTTCGATCTCGGCAGACAGCCCGCTTTCAGAGCGGCCTGCGTGTTCGTTGAAAACATTGGTGGAATCGCAGATCAGCGCCTGCACACCCGAGTCGCCGATGCTTTCCCACAGCGCCTCATCCCATGCCTCGCCCACGACCGGATCGGTATCCAGCTTGAAATCGCCGGAATGCACAAGCCGCCCATTGGGCGTGTCGATGACAAGACCCGAGCTTTCGGGGATGGAGTGCGAGATCGGCACAAAGCCCACCTTGAACGGGCCGGCCTCTACCGTTTCGGGCCAAGGCGATACGGTCGTCACGGCCTTTTCGGGGTGGCCATGCTCGTCCATCTTGCGGCGCGCGATATTGGCGGTAAAGGCCCGCGCATAGACCGGCGCGCCAAGCTGTTCATAGAAATGCGCCACAGCGCCCACATGGTCCTCATGGGCGTGGGTGATAAAAATCGCCTCAAGCTGCGACGCCCGATCCGCCAGCCACTTGATATCCGGGAAAATCAGGTCGACGCCGGGCGAGCCGTCCATATCGGGAAAGGTCACGCCCAGATCCACAAGGATCAGCCGCTCCTTACCCTTTGGCCCATAGCCATAGACATAGGCATTCATGCCCACTTCGCCCGCCCCGCCGAGGGGCAGATAGATCAGTCTCTCACCGCTCATGTTTGGTTTGCTTTCTTGTTATGTGCATGGATCACCGTCAGACCATGCATCGTCAGATCATCCTCGATCACGTCAAACAGCAGGTCGCCCTGCGCGAAAAGCGGGGCCAGCCCGCCGGTGCCGATGATTTTCATCGGCGCCTCATATTCTGCGCGGATCTGATTGCAGATCCCGTCCACAAGGCCGACATAGCCCCAGAACACGCCCGATTGCATACAAGCCACCGTATTGGTGCCAATCACTTTTTGTGGCTTCGTCACGTCCACATGCGGCAGCGCGGCCGCGGCCATGTGCAGCGCCTCCAGCGACAGGTTCACACCGGGGGCGATCACGCCGCCCACATAGGCGCCATCGCGTGCCACCACGTCGAATGTCGTCGCTGTGCCGAAATCCACCACGATAAGGTCGCCGCCATGCAGGTCATAGGCCCCTGCCGTATTCACAAGCCGGTCCGGCCCCACCTGCGTGCCCTCATCCACGCGCGGCTGCACCGGCAGCGCGCATTCGGATTTGCCAACCACAATGGGCCGACACCCAAAGAAGCGGTCGGCAAACACGCGCAGGTTAAAGACCACGCGCGGCACCGTGGACGAGATGATCACGTCGGTGATGTCCAGGTCGATCTCGTAGTGCCGCACCAGCGTGGAGAACCATGTGAAATAGGCATCCGCCGTGCGCGCATGATGGGTCGAGGTGCGCAGCGTGCACAGAAAAGTCTCGCCATCCCAGATCGAGAAGACCGTGTTGGTGTTGCCGCAATCAATGGCCAAGAGCATGCGCCTGCCCTTTCAGGTCAGAAAAAGATCTCGGCGGCGGGGATCGCATGCCGAGTATCGGGGGTAGATAGAACAAGATTGCCGGTGTCGTCCACCGTCTCGAAAACACCTGTAAAACTGTCGCGCGCGGTGCGGGCGGTAATGACCTCTCCCAGCCGGGCGGCGCGTGTCAGCCAAGCCTCGCGGATGGGGGCAAAGCCATAGCGCGTGAATTGTGCCTCATACCGGGCATAGGCCGGCGCCAGCAGGTCAAGAAACGCCTCGGGCCCCACATCCACACCCGCGCCGGACATAAGAGAGACAGGCCGCACCGCGCCGTCCTCCAGATCTTCGACGGCGGGGATACCCAACAGGTTTACACCGATCCCGATGGCCAGATAGTTTGCCACACCGCCCGCACCCGCGCTTTCCAGCAGGATGCCCGCGATCTTTTCGCCGCCCAGCAACACGTCATTGGGCCATTTGAGCGCAAATCCCTCAGGCCGTCCTGTGGCCGCAACAAACGCATCATGCAGCGCCAGTGACGCCACGAACGAGCGAAGTGCCAGATCCTGTGCCGGGCCCTCGGGCCGCATCACCAGTGTCGCCGCAAAGTTACCCGTCGGATTGGCCCAGACCCGCCCACGCCGTCCGCGTGCCGCGCTTTGATGCAGTGCAAGGATCCATTCCGGCCCGGCGAGCGTGGGCGCAAGGCGCACTGCCTCTGCATTGGTGCTGTCCACCTCGGCCAGTACGCGCCGCCCGTACCCTTGTGGCCACGGCTCTGTCATCGGGCTGAAAACACCTCGGAAAAACAAAGCAACGCGCCCTTGGGCGCGTCACCTTTCATCAGCGGTTGGCGTGGATCAGTTGACAAGCGTCGCCGCCGCAGCCTGTGCCATGCCCTCGATGCCGAACATGTTGATGATGCCCAAAAGCATGATCGCCGCAGAGGCCATGAGAAAGCCCCATTGCACCGGCGAGCGCCCGGATTCCAGCGGCTCACGCTCTTCGCCGAAATACATGTAGAACACGATGCGCAGGTAATAGAACGCACCGATCACCGACGCGATCACACCCGCAATCGCCAACCAAGCCAGCCCGCCCTCATAGGCCGCGCGCAGCACATAGAGCTTGCCGAAAAAGCCCAGAAGCGGCGGCACGCCCGCAAGGCTGAACATCAAGATCAGCATGGCCAGCGCCCGCGCCGGATGGGCGCGCGAATACATGTTGAGGCTGCCGATATCCGTCACGGGCCGGTTGTCACGCTCCATCGACAGGATAAAGGCAAAGGTGCCCACATTCATCGTGACGTAGATCGCCATGTAGACCAGCATCGCCTGAACGCCAAAGACCGTGCCAGAGGCCAGACCCATCAGCGCGTAGCCCATATGCGCGATCGACGAATAGGCCATCAGACGCTTGATATCCGTCTGGCCAATGGCCGCGATCCCGCCAAGGAACATCGACAAGAGTGACAGCACCGCGATCACCTGCTGCCAGTCGGCCACGATCCCGCCATAGGCATCATGCACGACCCGTGCGAACAGGCCCATCGCCGCGACCTTGGGTGCGGTGGCGAAAAAGGCCGTGATCGGCGTCGGCGCGCCCTCGTAGACATCGGGTGTCCACATGTGGAACGGCACGGCAGACACCTTGAAGGCCAGACCTGAGATCACAAAGACCAGACCGATCAGCAGGCCAAGCGGCGCACGCCCCTCTGCTGCCTCGATGATCCCGGAAAACAGCGTCGTCCCCGCATAGCCATAAGTCAGCGAGGCTCCATAGAGCAGCAAGCCCGAGCTGAGCGCGCCAAGCACGAAATATTTCAGCCCCGCCTCTGTCGACTTGGCACTGTCGCGTCGCAGCGACGCGATCACGTAAAGCGCCAGCGACTGCAATTCGAGCCCCATATAGAGCGCCATCAGGTCGCCCGCGCTGACCATCATCATCATGCCCACGGCGGCAAGGGCGATCAGCAGCGGATATTCAAACCGCAGCAGGTCCCGGCGGGCCATGTATTCCTGCCCCATGACCAGAACCGCCGCTGCCGATAACAGGATCGTCACCTTGGCAAAGCGCGCAAAGCCATCATCGTTGAACATGCCGTCAAAGGCGGTGCGCGTGCCGTCGCCCGTCGTCCCGATCCAGAGCGCCAGCGCCGTCATCAGCGCCGCCGTCAGCCAGACTAGCATCCCCGCCATGCGGTCCTGTCCGGTATACGCCGCGCCCAGAAGGGCCGCGATCGCGTAAAAGGACAGCACGATTTCGGGCAGGATTACATTCAGGTCAGCCTGCATGATGGGTCTCCGTCACTGCGATGCCGCGGCAAACTTGGACGAGGTCTCTGCCTCGGCCAGCGCCGTGTCATAATTGGAAATCAGCGCCTCGACCGAGGGGCCGATGATATCTGTCACAAGGCTGGGATACACGCCCAGAAGCAAGGTCATCACCACGAAGGGCGCGAATATCGCCTTTTCCCTTCGGGTCATGTCGGTGATTGATTTCAGGCTTTCCTTGATCAGGTCACCCAGAACCACCCGACGATAGAGCCAGAGCGCGTAGGCAGCCGACAGGATGACCCCCGTGGTCGCGACCGCCGCCACCCATGTGTTGACCTGAAAGGCCCCCATCAGCGTCAGGAATTCCCCGACAAAGCCAGAGGTGCCCGGCAGGCCCACATTGGCCATGGTGAACAGCATGAAGATAAGCGCATAGGCCGGCATCCGGATCACAAGCCCGCCATAGGCCTCGATCTCGCGGGTGTGCATCCGATCATAGATCACGCCGACACACAAAAACAGCGCCCCAGAGATAAACCCGTGGCTGATCATCTGAAAGATCGCGCCGTCGATGCCCTGCTGATTGGCCGCGAAAATGCCCATGGTCACAAAGCCCATATGCGCAACCGAGGAATACGCGATGAGCTTTTTCATGTCGGTCTGCACCAGCGCCACCAGCGAGGTGTAGACGATGGCGATGGCCGACATCCACAGCACCAGAGGCGCCAGCACATCCGCGCCCACCGGGAACATAGGCAGGCTGAACCGCAAAAAGCCGTAGCCCCCCATCTTGAGCAGGATTGCCGCCAGCACCACAGATCCCGCGGTCGGGGCCTGAACGTGGGCATCGGGCAGCCAAGTATGAACCGGCCACATCGGCATCTTGACCGCGAAACTGGCAAAGAAGGCGAGGAAGAGCAGCGTCTGCATGCCCCCTACGATCTGGATCCCCAGCAAAGAGAAGGTGTCAGCGCCGAATTCATGGCGCATCAGCGTGGGAATGTCCGTCGTGCCCGCCTCTGCGAACATGGCAACCATCGCCACCAGCATCAGCACAGAGCCGAGGAACGTGTAGAGGAAGAATTTGAACGACGCATAGATCCGCGCCTTGCCGCCCCAAATGCCGATAATGAGGAACATCGGGATCAGACCCGCCTCGAAGAAGAGGTAGAACAGCACCAGATCCAGCGCCACGAACACGCCGATCATCAGCGTCTCGAGGACCAAAAAGGCGATCATGTATTCCTTGACCCGCGTGGTCACGTTCCACGACGCGGCAATGGTCAGCGGCATGATAAAGGTGGTCAGCATGACGAAAAGCACGCTGATCCCATCCACGCCGACCTTGTATTTCAGCCCCAAAAGCCAATCGCGCTCTTCCACGAACTGAAAGCCGGTGTCGTTGGGGTCGAACTCCCACAGGATAAAGAGCGACACGAGGAACGTCAGCGAGGTGGCGATCAACGCGACCCACTTGGCGTTGCGCTGTGCGGTCTCGTCCTCTCCGCGCAGGAAAATCGCAAGGATCGCCGCCGCGATGGCGGGGATGAACGTGGTGATGGACAGAAGGTTATCCATTATTCAGCCCCTCCGGTGATGGACATCCACGTCACCAGCACCGCAATGCCGATGACCATGGCAAAGGCATAGGTGAAGATGTAGCCAGACTGCGCGCGCCCCGCGAGCTTGGTAAAGAAGGGAATGATCCCCATTGCGACCCCGTTGATCGACCCGTCGATGACGTTGCCATCGCCCTTTTTCCACAAGAGATCACCAAGCGCCTTGGCCGGTTTCACGAAGAGGGCATCGTAGATCTCGTCGAAATACCACTTGTTGAGCAAAAAGAGGTAGAGAGGTCGCTGGTTTTCGGCCAGTCGCTTGGGCATCTCGGGGTTCACGATATAGAACCAGACCGCCATCAAGAGACCGATCACCATGGCAAGGAACGGCGACAGCTTGACCCATGTGGGCACGTAATGCGCCTCGTGCAGGATCGTGTTTTCGGGCCGCATATAGATCGCGGCCTCGCCCGGCGGACTTTCCATGATGTAATGCAGTTCAGAGGCTTTCGGGCTGCGATCCGCGACCGCCTCGACCAGTTCTTCGGACGGCTTGCCGTATTCGCCGCCAAAGAACTTTACCACCTCGTTGGTCTTGCCAAAGAAGCTGCCATACCAGATCGCCCCGGCAAAGACCGCGCCAAGTGCCAGCACGCCAAGCGGCACCAGCATGACCATCGGGCTTTCATGGGCGTGTTCATGCGTGTGCTTGTCGCCACGCGCCTCACCAAAGAAGGTGAGGAACATCAGCCGCCAGCTATAAAAGCTGGTAAAGAGCGCCGCGATCACGAGCGCCCAGAACGGAAAGCCACCCGCCGTACCCGCAAAGGCGCTTTCAATCACCGCGTCCTTTGAGGCGAACCCGGCAAAGCCGATCCAGCCTGTCAGCGGGATACCGACACCGGTGATGGCCAGCGTACCGATCAGCATGGCCCAGAACGTGTAGGGCATCTTTTTGCGCAGGCCGCCATAGTTGGTCATGTCCTGCTCATGGTGCATCCCGTGGATGACGGACCCTGCCCCAAGAAAGAGCATCGCCTTGAAAAACGCGTGCGTGAAGAGGTGGAACATCGCCACCGAATAGACGCCCACGCCTGCTGCCACGAACATGTAGCCAAGCTGCGAACAGGTCGAATAGGCGATCACACGCTTGATGTCGGTCTGCACCAGACCCACGGTCGCCGCGAAAAACGCCGTGAATGCCCCCAGATAGGTGACGAACAGCATCGCCTCGGGCGCGTATTCCATGATCGGCGACATGCGGCAGACAAGGAAAACGCCCGCCGTCACCATCGTTGCCGCATGGATCAGCGCCGACACAGGCGTCGGGCCTTCCATCGCGTCAGGCAGCCATGTGTGCAGGAAAAGCTGGGCCGACTTGCCCATAGCACCGATAAAGAGCAGGAAAGCGATCAGGTTGGCCGCGTTCCATTCCCCCCAAAGGAAGGTCAGCTGCGTTTCCGCCAGCTCTGGTGCGGCGGCAAAGATATCGTCGAACTTGATCGAGTCGGTCAAAAAGTAGAGCGCGAAGATACCAAGCGCGAAGCCGAAATCGCCCACACGGTTGACCACAAACGCCTTGATCGCGGCGCCATTGGCGCTTGGCTTGCGGTAGTAGAACCCGATGAGCAGGTACGACGCGAGGCCCACACCCTCCCAGCCAAAGAACATCTGAGCAAGGTTGTCAGCCGTGACCAGCATCAGCATGGCAAAGGTGAAAAGCGACAGATACGCGAAAAAGCGGGGGCGATAGCTCTCGTTCTCGCGGAAGTTTTCGTCATGGGCCATGTAACCCATCGAATACAGGTGCACGAGCGCCGAGACCGTCGTGATGACGATCAGCATGATCGCGGTTAGCCGGTCCAGACGGATGGACCATGCCGTGTCCAGCGTGCCCGACTGGATCCAGTCGAGGATATGAATGGATTGCGTCGTGCCGTCATGGCCGAGAAAGACAATCCAGCTCAGCAGCGCCGACAGGAACAACAGGCCCGTGGTAACCCACTGTGCGCCCGCATCACCGATGACGCGCCAGCCGAACCCGGCGATGATCGCGCCGATAAGCGGGGCGAAGAGGATGATCTGTTCCATCGGTTCAGCCCTTCATCACGTTGATGTCTTCGACCGCGATGGTGCCGCGGGTCCGGAAGAAGCAAACGAGGATGGCAAGGCCGATAGCCGCCTCTGCGGCGGCGACAGTCAGCACGAACAGGGTAAAGACCTGCCCGACCAGATCGCCAAGGAAGGACGAAAAGGCAACGAGGTTGATATTGACCGACAAGAGCATCAGCTCGATCGACATCAGCAGGATGATGACGTTCTTGCGGTTCAGAAAGAGCCCGAAAATACCGATGACGAACAACGCCGCCGCCACCGTCAGGTAATGTTCCAATCCAATCATCAATGTCCCTCCGGGTTGCCCCGTTCGTTTTGTTGTCATCGTGTCCCGGGTCTGACCCGGAACCTCGTCTTGTGATGCGCCCGCGTTGTGGCGCACCGCCCCGGATCAGCTCCGGGGCGCGGCGTCTGTCGTCAGAGCCCCTGCCCCGGTTTGACGTTCTTGAGCTCCATCGCCTTGGCCGGGTCGCGGTACATCTGCGCAAGGATATCCTGCCGCTTTACATCCGTGCGGTGCCGCAGTGTCAGCACGATCGCACCGATCATCGCCACCAGCAGGATCAACCCGGACAGCTGGAAGATCAGGAAATACTTGTCATAAATCAGCATCCCCAAGGCCTTGGTGTTTTCCATCTCGGTGGGTGTCACGGCTGCGCGCGCGCCTGTCGCGCCGTCTGCCGCATTCCAATTGCCAAAGGCCAGCCCGAACTGCATCAACAGAATGATCCCGATCAACAGGGCCAGCGGCATGTATTTCGCCATCTCTGCCTTCAACTCGGCGAAATTCACGTCGAGCATCATCACCACAAAGAGGAACAGAACCGCGACCGCGCCGACATAGACAATGATCAGCAGCATCGCCACGAATTCGGCCCCAAGCAGCACAAACAGGCCCGCGGCACTGATAAAGGACAGGATCAGCCACAAAACCGAATGCACCGGGTTCCGCGCGATCACCGTGAACAGCCCGCCTGTCAGCAGCGATATCGCAAAGAGGTAAAAGGAAAAGGCGGCGACAGTCATGATCTTTCATCCTTGTCCTGATCTTCGTCCAGAACCTCGCGGGCAAAATCCATGGCCCGGTTCATCGACGGGATGCCCGCGAAAACAGACATCATTCCAATCGTCTCGGCGATTTCATCCTTGGTGGCACCGGCCTCTCGGGCGTGGCGCACGGTCAGCCGCATCTGCGTATCGCTCTGCGCGCCCAGCATCGTCAACCCTGCCAGCGTGATCAGCAGCCGGGTTTTGGCATCCAGCCCGTCCTTGTTGACCCCTTTGCCAAAGGACATTTCCATCATGTCCTTGGACATGGTCGGCCAAAGCTGCTCGAACCCTTTGGACGAGAACGCGTCGAATGCAGGATTCATGGATTTTGCCATGTCCTGCGCCTGCTTCATCCACAGATCAAAAGGGTTGTCGGAATCGCTCATCTGTACGGCGCGTCCATCTCAAGGTTGCGGGCAATCTCTGCTTCCCAACGGTCACCATTCTCAAGCAGTTTCTGCTTGTCGTAGAAAAGCTCTTCGCGGGTCTCGGTCGAAAACTCGAAATTCGGGCCTTCGACAATGGCATCGACCGGGCACGCCTCTTGGCAGAAACCGCAATAGATGCATTTGGTCATGTCGATGTCATAGCGTGTGGTGCGGCGGCTGCCGTCATCACGCGGCTCTGCATCAATCGTGATGGCCTGCGCGGGGCAGATCGCCTCGCACAGTTTGCACGCGATGCAACGCTCTTCGCCGTTCGGATAGCGGCGCAGCGCGTGTTCGCCGCGAAAGCGCACGCTCAACGGGCCTTTTTCATGCGGGTAGTTCAGCGTCGCCTTGGGCGCAAAGAAGTATTTCAGGCCAAGTCTCAGGCCCACAAACACATCCTTGAGCAGGAAATACCCGGCAGCACGGTTATAATCGATCTGGGTCATGCGTCAGCCTCCCATTGTGTAGCGGGCCCAGAAGGCACCGAACACTTCGAATTTTGCAAGAAACGCCACGATCACAACCCATGCAAGCGACATCGGCAGGAAGACCTTCCAGCCAAGCCGCATGAGCTGATCGTAGCGATAGCGCGGGGTCACGGCCTTCACCATCGCGAATAGGAAGAAGAAGAAGGCCATTTTGCCGATCATCCACAGCACGCCGTCGGGCAGGCCCGGAATGGGCGACAGCCAGCCACCAAAGAACAGCAGCGAGGTCAGCGCGCACATCAGGAAGATGGCGATATATTCACCCGCCATGAACAACAGGAACGGCGTCGAGGAGTATTCCACCTGATAGCCGGCCACGAGTTCGGATTCGGCCTCTGGCAGGTCAAAGGGCGGGCGGTTCGTTTCCGCCAGCGCCGAGATGAAGAACAAGAACACCATCGGCAGATGCGGCAGCCAGTACCACCCGAAAAAGCCATAAGCCGTGTCCTGTGCCGCGACGATCCCGCTGAAATTCAGCGAGCCGGTCGAGATGATCACGCCGATGATGATCAGACCGATGGACACCTCGTAAGAGATCATCTGCGCGGCAGAGCGCAACGAGCCCAAGAACGGGTATTTGGAGTTCGACGCCCAGCCCCCCATGATGACGCCGTACACCTCAAGCGAGGAGACGGCGAAGACAAAGAGCACGGCGACATTGATGTCCGACAGCACCCAGCCCTCGTTCATCGGGATCACGGCCCATGCCAGCACGGCCAGCACGAAACTGGTCATCGGCGCCAGCATGAACACGGCGCGGTCCGCACCCGCAGGCACCACCACTTCCTTGACGACGTATTTCAAGGCATCCGCCACCGTCTGCAAAAGGCCGAACGTGCCCACCACGTTGGGGCCACGACGCATCTGGACAGCGGCCCAGATCTTGCGGTCGCCATACACAAGAAACAGCAGCGAGATCATGACAAAGCCAACCACCGTGAGGCTTTGTGCAATGATGATCACCAGCGTTCCCAGCGGTGTTGTCAAGAATTCTGCCATGGCTCGTGCCCCTCACACCATCGGTATGTCGTTTTCCGCACAGTCTGCGGCGATGATTTCGGCGTCCAGTGTCTTGATCCCGTCCGGCAGCGCCGCCGAGATCGTATAAACCGCATCGCCGGTCCAGATGCCACCCTCTTCGACAACATTTGTCCGCAGATGCCGCGCAAATCCGTATCCCCGGATCAGCGTGTATTGCGATGCCACGCATCGAGCGTAGCGCGTCACGTCATCCGCAGAGCGCGCGCCCGTCATGGAGACCCGGAAATTCACCAGATCCCCATCCAAAAGCCGCGTTTCCACCCCCCGATAGACCGGATCGAACGGTGCAGCCCCTGTCGCGGTCGGTTCGGCGCAGGCCGCAAGCCCAGTCAGGCTGGCAAGGGCCAGCGCTGATATCGGCATGCGCGCCTGCATTATTCCGCCGCTACGGGTTGTTCGCGGCGCGCCTTGGCCTTGGCCGAAAGCTCGGCCATCAGCTCACTGGCCCGTGCGATCGGGTTGGTCAGGTAGAAATCGTCAAGCGCCTGCCCAAGCGCGCCTGCGCCAAGATCAGCCGCCTCAACGCGCTGCCACGCATTTTCGGGCACCTCATTGACCTGTGCCAGATGCGGCACGGCCTCGACCAGCGCACGGCGCAGTTGCGGCAGGCTGTCATAGGGCAATGTCGCGCCCATCTCGCCCGATAGCGCCCGCAGGATCGCCCAGTTTTCCTTGGCCTCGCCCGGCGGATGCCCGGCGCGCAGTGCCAGCTGCGGGCGACCTTCGGTATTCACGAACAGGCCCTGTTCCTCAGTATAGGCGGCAGCGGGCAGGATGATGTCGGCGCGATGCGCGCCCCGGTCACCGTGGCTGCCTTGATAAATCACGAAGGGGCCGTCGCCGATGGTCATCTCGTCAGCGCCCAGATTGTACACCACATCCGCGCCATCCAGTGCCGCATCAATCCCGCCTTCGGTCACGCAACCCGCATCCATCGCGCCAACACGCGACGCGGCGGTGTGCAGGACCAGCATCTTGGCCCCCAGCTTTTCGGTCAGCGTCATGGCCAGCGCCAGAACCGGCTGCCCCTGATCGCCGGTCAACGCGCCTTGGCCCACGATCACGACCGCGTCGTCGGTTGCCGTTGCCTCGGTCGCCAACTGGTTGATTACCTTGTTGCGCGGCCCCAGCTGGGTCGCATCATACGTCAGCTCGGCAGGCTGGCCCGTGTGGATCACCTCTGCCCCGTTCAACCACGCCTTGCGAATCCGTGCATTGAGCACCGGCGCCTCGATCGACGGATCGGTGCCAATGAGGTAGATCCTCTTGGCCGCGTCGATATCCTCGATACGCGCAGTGCCGACATAGCCAGAGCGATTCCCGGCTGGCAGGTCCGCACCATCGGTGCGGCATTCCACATGCCCGCCCTGCCCTTCGATCAGTTGTTTGAGCGCGAACGCCGCCTCGACAGGGGCCAGATCGCCCACCAGCCCGGCAACGGTCTTGCCCTTCATCGCCTCAGCGGCCTTTTGCAGCGCCTCGCCCCAGTCAGAGGCGCGCAGCTTGCCGTTTTCGCGGATATAGGGCCGGTCCAGACGCTGACGGCGCAGACCATCCCAAACAAAGCGGGTCTTGTCCGAGATCCATTCCTCATTCGTGCCGTCATGGTTCCGCGGCAGGATGCGCATGACCTCGCGCCCTTTGGTATCCACCCGGATGGACGAGCCAAGAGCATCCATCACATCAATGGTTTCGGTCTTGGTCAATTCCCAAGGCCGCGCGGTAAAGGCGTAGGGTTTCGACACCAGCGCGCCCACCGGGCACAGGTCGATGATGTTGCCCTGCAAGTTGCTGTCCAGCGTCTCACCCAGATACGAGGTGATTTCCGCATCCTCGCCCCGGCCGGTCTGGCCCATCTGGCTGATCCCCGCCACCTCGGTGGTAAAGCGCACGCAGCGGGTGCAGGAAATACAGCGGGTCATATGGGTCTCGACCAGCGGCCCAAGATCCAGATCCTCGGTTGCGCGCTTGGGTTCGCGGTAGCGGGAGAAATCCACGCCGTAAGCCATCGCCTGATCCTGAAGATCGCATTCCCCACCCTGATCGCAAATCGGGCAATCCAGCGGGTGGTTGATGAGCAAAAACTCCATCACACCTTCGCGGGCCTTTTTGACCATGGGCGAGTTGGTGCGCACGCGCGGCGGCTGGCCCTCGGGGCCGGGGCGCAGATCACGCACCTGCATCGCACAAGAGGCCGCCGGTTTCGGCGGGCCACCCACCACCTCGACAAGGCACATCCGGCAGTTGCCCGCGATGGACAACCGCTCGTGATAGCAAAAGCGGGGGATCTCGATCCCGGCCTCTTCACAGGCCTGGATCAGGGTCATCGCCCCATCCACTTCCACTTCCTGATCGTCGATAAGGATCTTGCGAAGGTCAGACATGTCTTCTCACTTTGCTCTCAGGAGCTGCCCGATCCGGGTACCTTTGACGATCTCGTCGCGTCCCAGAACGCACAGGCTTGCAGGATCTAGATTGCTGGCGCCTTTCGACGCGAAATAGGCGTTGCGGCGTTCGCGCATCTCGGCTTTTTTCACATCATTATTAATATAGGCGTCGATTTCATTTTCACTGTAGCCGCGATCCTCGGCCAAGGATTTCAGTTGCGTCGCATATGAGCGCGCGGTGATCAACCGCCCACTGATGCTGCTACAGGCGCGACGGATCTTGTCCGCGGCGGCAATAACGAGCAGGCCGTCATTTATGTCCCGCTCAGCGGCGAGACCGCTATCAGCACTGGCACTGGCACCTGTGGCCGCCATCGCCACGCTCAGGGTAAAGGCTGCTATCAATCGCATATGAACTCTCCTGTTTCATGGGACAGGCCATACGCCGGTCGCGCATCTCCTGCCGCCACGAAGCTGGAGCCAACCCCGCCTGATATGCAATAGCACGGGGGCCAAGCCCCTGATATGCGGCACAAACCTACCAAAGCACGCAGCGCCCCGTCAGGGTCAGATCGTTGCCATCGACCACCAGAGAACCCGCCTCGCCATCCGGGCCGATCACCCAAGTGATTTCGGACGTGCCGAAATTCTCGATGCAGTAGCGGGCAGCCTCATAGGCCCCGGCCTCGCGCGCACCCTCGATACTGCGATCCACGCGCGGCACGCGCACGAGAAAGCTCTGACGATCCTCGGATGTCGCCTTTGACTTGGTCCGGAACTGAACCCCGTCGAACAGCACACGTTCGCCCCGATCCGCACAGCCCGCCGTCACCGTGACCGCGCATAGCGCGACAAGGCCAAACCGCATCGTGCTTCGTTTGATGCCCATAAAGTTCACTCCGCCGCAACCGCGCTAATACGTCCAGTCTTTTGCGCCTTGATCCGGTCCTCGATCTCATCGCGGAAATTGCGGATCAAGCCCTGAATGGGCCATGCCGCCGCATCGCCAAGCGCACAAATCGTGTGCCCCTCGACCTGTTTGGTCACATCAAAAAGCATGTCGATTTCCTCGACTTCGGCCTCGCCGCGCACAAGACGGTCCATGACCCGCATCATCCAACCCGTCCCTTCGCGGCAGGGCGTGCACTGGCCACAGCTTTCGTGCTTGTAGAATTTCGCCAGACGCCAGATAGCCTTGATGATGTCAGTGTCGTTGTCCATCACGATGACCGCCGCCGTGCCAAGGCTGGATCCGACCTCGCGCAGAGCGTCGAAATCCATCACGGCGTCTTTCATCTTTTCGCCGCGCACACAGGGCACGGACGATCCGCCGGGGATCACCGCCTTGAGATTGCTCCACCCGCCACGAATGCCGCCGCAATGCTTTTCGATCAGCTCTTCAAAGGAGATCGACATCGATTCCTCGACGACGCAGCGGTGGTTCACATGGCCCGAGATCGCAAAGATCTTGGTCCCCGCGTTATTGGGCCGGCCAAAGCCCGCGAACCATTCCGGCCCGCGCCGCAGGATCGTCGGCACAACTGCAATCGATTCCACGTTGTTCACCGTGGTCGGGCAACCATAAAGCCCCGCGCCCGCCGGGAATGGCGGCTTCATGCGGGGCATGCCCTTTTTGCCCTCAAGGCTTTCCAAAAGGGCCGTTTCCTCCCCGCAGATATAGGCGCCTGCGCCATGCACGAGATAGATGTCGAAATCCCAGCCGGACCCGCAGGCATTCCGACCGACCAGACCATCTTCGTAGGCCTCGTCGATGGCAACCTGCAGCGCCTCTTTCTCGCGGATATATTCACCGCGAATGTAGATATAACAGGCATGCGCACCCATTCCGAAGCTTGCGATCAGACACCCCTCGATGAGCGTATGGGGATCGTGGCGCATGATCTCGCGGTCTTTGCAGGTGCCGGGCTCGGATTCGTCGGCATTGACCACCAGATAGGCCGGGCGGCCATCCGTCTCTTTGGGCATGAACGACCATTTGAGGCCGGTGGGGAAACCCGCACCACCACGCCCGCGCAGACCGCTGGCCTTGACCTGATCCACGATCCAGTCACGACCGTTGGCAAGGAACTTGCCTGTGCCATCCCAATGCCCGCGCGCCTTGGCGCCCTTCAGGCTACGGTCATGCATGCCGTAGAGATTGGTAAAGATACGATCTTCGTCTTTCAGCATCCCGCTACCCCTGTTTGTCCTGACGCGCGCGCCAGATTTGATAGATGAGCCAGATCGCAAAGACGAACCCGGCCAGCGCCACCAGATCGAAGGTCAGCCGCAACTCTTGGCTGAAGCCTTCCTTCTCGCCGATCAGCGTGATCAGCACCCAAAAGACGCCCGTGCCCGCGATAATCATCGCGGCGATGCGTCCTTTTCTGGCGTCTGTGTCGGTCTTGCTCATCCATCCAGCTCATTCAATACACGTCACCGTCGTCGACGCGCTTTGAAAATTCAGTATCCCCGCCACTGGCAAGGATTTTGGCCTGTTTGACCCATTCGTCGCGGCTCGCCCGGCCCTTGAAGCCCTTGAGATTGGCGTTGACCCACGCGATCTCCTGCGCGGTCCAGTTGGCGATCTGATCAAAATGGTAAAAGCCCATTTCGTTGAGCAGTTTCTCAAGCTTGGGGCCGACACCCTTGATTTCCTTCAGGTTATCCGCCTTGCCGCCACGCGGACCGCTGAGAGCCTCGGGCTGTCTGCCCTCGTTTTCGCCCTCTTTCACGCCATCGCCATCGTAATCCGGGGTCACCTGCGCGCCAGCTTCGGCATCGGCATCCTCTGAGACGAACAGGCTAGCCGAGTCTGCCATGCTGTCCACAGGTGCAGGCTTGTTTGTCGCCTCTGTCGTGGCGTCAACGTTCTTTTGATATTTCCAGCTTCCCTTGCTTTCGGCGATCTCTTGTTCACCTTTCAGCAGGGTGCCGGATTTCACGGCCTCTGAGGCATTGCCTGTTGCGGCCTTCGCGCCGGCGGCTTTGTCATCCGCGCCCGCGCCCTTGGCCGCCTTGCTATCGGCACCGGCGTCTTTGGACGTGGCACCGGCGCTCGCAGCGCCAGCACCCGTGGCGGCCATCGCAGCGGCAGCAGCGGCCCCTGTCGGGGTGCTTGCAGTCATCGCATCGCCTTGTCCTGCGGCATTCTTGCTGCAGAACAGCGACGTGAGCACGAGGGCCATCAGCACTGCAAGCGCGATGCCTACCAGAATGGACGCAAACGCATTGGCCTCAAAGCTGAGCAGCAGGATCAGCGCCAGAACGCCCGCTGCGGCAGAAATCGCCCAGCAAACCCAACGGCACTGTGTCGAATACTTATTTCCAATCATCTTTACTCCCCCCTTAACCGGTTTTGGGACGCCCTTAATAGACGTCGCCTTTCTTTACTTTCTTAGAAAATTCGGTCGCCTCACCAGCAGCAAGCAGCCCGGCCTGTTCGACCCAGTTGTCACGGGTCGCACGCCCCTTGAAGCCCGCAAGGTTCTCATCGACCCACGCCACATCGGTGGCAGTCCATTTGGCGATCTGGTCGAAGTGATAGAATCCCAGCGAATGCAGCAATTTTTCAAGCTTGGGCCCCACGCCCTTGATCATCTTGAGATCGTCGGCCTGACCGCCACGCGGCTCTGACAGCGCTTCGGGCTTTGTGCCTGCACTTGCGGTTTCTTTGGCTGGCGCTGGTTTCTTGACGGGGGCGGCGGCCGCCTCACGCTTGGGCCGCGCCTTTTCCACGGCCTGTGCCTCTGGCTTGGTGGCGCCTGTCTCATCCGGTTTTTTCTCGACACGCGGCTTGGGCGCGGCCTTGGCGGCAGAGGCCTCTGGGTCATCCTTGGCTTTGGCCTCAGGCGCAGAGGGCTTATGATTGGCGCCCTTGTCACGCCACGGTGCCAGCAGCGGCACCTCGCTGCCGTCGATCCGCTTGACCGTGTCGCCAAGCGTGGTGGCCAGATGCACCGAAGCATTTTGCGCCACATCGTCAGAGCGGAACTCGGCCAGCGTGGTCAATCCGCCCATCGGCTCGGACGCGAAACGCCCGTTTTGCGGACCGGGGGCAGGCACCTTACCGGCGGCCAACTCATCAAGGATCTCGGCGAACCGTTCGGTTGTCAGATCCTCGTAGTAATCCTTGCCGATCTGGGCCATCGGTGCGTTGGCGCAGGCACCCAGGCATTCAACCTCTTCCCAGCTGAACTTGCCATCGGGTGACAGCTCATGCGGGTTGGCCGCGATCTTGTCTTTGCAGACGCCGACCAGATCCTCGGCCCCGCAGATCATGCAGGACGTGGTGCCGCAGATCTGGATATGGGCCACCTGCCCCACCGGCTGCATCTGGAACATGAAGTAAAAGCTCGCTACCTCCAGCGCGCGCATATAGGCCATGCCCAACATGTCGGCCACACCCTCGATCGCGGGCTTGGACAGCCAGCCCTCCTGTTCCTGCGCGCGCCACAAGAGCGGGATCACCGCGCTGGCCTGACGGCCCTCGGGATACTTGGAAATCTGCGCCTCGGCCCAAGCCTGATTTTCAGGCGTAAAGGCAAAGCTGTCTGGCTGATCGGGGTGAAGGCGGCGTAGCATTTAGGCGCAGGCTCCTGTCGTCACTCGAATACCGCCATTGGACAGGCGCACGGCCTTGTCCGTCGCGACCAGATGCCCGGCCATGGCGGTGGATTGTTCACGGGTCAGTCCGGTCTGCAATTCGACCGGAAGATAATCGGATTCGCCAATAAGGTCACAGCCCACGCTGGCCACGGCGGTTTCAAAACGCGCAACATCCTCAACCGAGGTGCCCTCTGGCGGCATGTCACAGCCAGCCAGCACACCTACAAGTGCGCAGGCGCCCCAGAATTTGATGCGAAAAGAGGTCATCATGAGGTCATGTCTCCAGAAATACCAAGGGCAATCAGCGCCAGCCCCGTCACCAAGAATCCGGCAAGTCCGGCTGCCAGATGTCTGGCATATCCGTACCCGCCCCGCGCGTAGATCCACGCATCGGCAAGCCCCATGACAGCGAACACGGCAAACAGCGCCGCAATCACCATATAGTCCCCATAGAGCGCCGCCATCAGCGCCAGCGCGGCAAAGCCAACATAGCGGTCGGCCATCACTTCGGGCAGTTTTTCCGCCCGGTGCCCCGACAGGTTCAGCCCGTCAGACGTATCGCGCAGATAGACCAGCGCCAGAACGCCAAACGCCAAGGCGCCAAGTCCGACAAGGGATATGACAGCCTGTGCCAGCGTCATTACCTGTCGATCTCCCCAAAGACGACATCCATCGTGCCGATGATCGCCGCGATATCCGCAAGCTGATGCCCGCTCGCGACGTGGTCCATCGCCTGAAGATGCAGATACCCCGGCGCACGCAGCTTGGCGCGGTACGGCTTGTTGGTGCCATCGGCCACAAGATAGACGCCGAATTCGCCCTTGGGCGCCTCAACAGCGGCATAGACCTCACCCGCAGGCACGTGGAACCCTTCGGTGTAGAGCTTGAAGTGATGAATCAGCGCCTCCATCGAGGTCTTCATCTCGCCGCGCTTGGGCGGTGTGACCTTGCCACGGGCAAGGATATCGCCCTGCCCCTCTGGGGCGCGCAGTTTTTCGATGGCCTGAAGAATGATCGACGTGGATTGGCGCATCTCCTCCATCCGGCACAGATAACGATCATAGCAATCGCCGTTCTTGCCAATGGGGATCTGGAAATCGAACTCGTCATAGCATTCATAGGGCTGCGCGCGGCGCAGATCCCATGCCATGCCAGAGCCGCGCACCATCACGCCGGAAAAACCCCAGTCGAGCGCCTCCTGCTCGGTCACGACACCAATGTCGGCGTTCCGCTGCTTGAAGATCCGGTTCTCGGTCAGCAGGCTGTCGAGATCCGCCATCACCTTGGGGAACTCATGCGCCCATGTCTCGATATCGTCGAGCAGTTCGGGCGGAAGATCCTGATGCACGCCACCGGGGCGGAAATATGCCGCATGAAGCCGCGCGCCACAGGCCCGCTCGTAAAAGATCATCAGCTTTTCACGCTCTTCAAACCCCCAGAGCGGCGGGGTAAGCGCGCCCACATCCATCGCCTGCGTGGTCACGTTGAGCAGGTGGCTCAGGATGCGACCGATCTCAGAGTAAAGCACGCGAATAAGAGAGGCGCGGCGCGGCACCTCGATCTCACACAGCCGCTCAATCGCCAGACACCACGCATGCTCCTGATTCATCGGCGCCACGTAATCGAGACGGTCGAAATAGGGCAGGTTTTGCAGATATGTGCGGCTTTCCATCAGTTTTTCGGTGCCACGATGCAGCAGGCCGATATGCGGGTCGCAGCGTTCCACGACCTCGCCATCCAACTCCAGCACCAGCCGCAGCACACCATGCGCCGCTGGGTGCTGTGGGCCGAAATTGATGTTGAAGTTACGGATCTTCTGTTCGCCGGTTTCCGCGTCTGCGAAACCTTTGGTCAGGGTATTGGAGCCGTCCATCATGCGTTGCCTCCATCAAGCTTGTCGCGAAACGCCATCACCCACAATAGGATGATCACACCCAGCGGGATAATCGCAATCAGCGCAACCCAGCTCGGAATTCCAAATTTCGGCAAGAGCCGCCAGAGCGGGATGATTGTCAGCGCCGCCAGAATGAGCGCGAAAATCATGCCACTGCCCATTATTTCGCCTCCTCTTTCTCATCGCCCGGAAGGATGTAATCGGCCCCTTCCCAGGGCGACATGAAATCGAACTGACGGTATTCCTGCACCAACTTTACCGGCTCATAGACAACGCGCTTTTGCTCTTCGTCGTAGCGCACCTCTGTGTAGCCAGTGGTCGGGAAATCCTTGCGCAGCGGATAGCCGCGAAAGCCGTAATCGGTGAGGATGCGGCGCAGGTCGGGATGGCCTGAAAAGAGGATGCCGAACATGTCGAACACCTCGCGCTCGAACCAATTGGCGCTCGGGTGAACCTCGGTGATCGACGGCACCATATCCTCTTCGCGCGTGGCCACCCGCAGGCGGATGCGGTGGTTCTGATACATGCTCAGGAAATGATAGACCACGTCGAACCGTTTGGCCCGCTCGGGGTAATCGACGGCGGTGATATCCACCAAGGTCGAGAATTTGCAGGTGGCGTCACTTTTCAGGAACTCCACCAGACCCGCGATGTTGGCCAGCGCCACATCCACATTCAGCTCGCCCTGCGCCACCTCGAAAGACAGCACGCAGTCGGGCCGCTTCATCGTGATGTGCTCGCCCAGTTCTTTCAATGCGTCGCTCATGTCACCCTTTCCCGCGTAGAGGTCCGATCAGCGCGTGATCGTGCCCGTTCGACGGATCTTGCGTTGCAGCTGAAGGATCCCGTAAACCAGCGCCTCGGCGGTCGGCGGGCAGCCCGGCACATAGATATCGACCGGCACAATCCGGTCACACCCACGCACCACGGAATAGCTGTAGTGGTAATAGCCGCCGCCATTCGCGCAGCTTCCCATTGAGATGACGTAACGCGGCTCTGGCATCTGGTCATAGACCTTGCGCAGGGCCGGGGCCATCTTGTTGGTCAGCGTGCCGGCGACGATCATCACGTCCGACTGGCGCGGGCTGGCGCGTGGCGCCACGCCGAACCGCTCCAGATCGTAGCGGGGCATCGAGGAATGCATCATTTCCACCGCGCAACAGGCCAGACCGAATGTCATCCAGTGCAGGCTGCCGGTGCGGGCCCAGTTGATCAGATCCTCTGTCGAGGTGACAAGAAAGCCCTTGTCCTGAAGCTCGCGGTTGAGCGCCTGTGTCGAGGTCTCTCGCTGATAGCCCTCTGCATAAGCCTCAAGCGGCACTTGGCTTGACGGGCCGCTTTTGACGCGCGACGTCTGTGCACCCTCGCTTTGGACTTGCGTGACCATCGCGTCGTCGGATTTGTTCTCTACTGCCATTCCATCGCCCCTTTGCGCCATTCATAAGCAAACCCTGCGGCCAGAACCGTGAGGAACACCATCATGGACCAGAACGCCGTCATGCTGAGATCCGCAAAGGCCACGGCCCACGGAAACAGCAGCGCGATTTCCAGATCGAAAATGATGAACAGGATCGACACGAGGTAGAACCGCACGTCGAATTTCATGCGCGCATCGTCGAATGCGTTAAAGCCGCATTCATAGGCGCTGACCTTTTCGGGGTCGGGGTTGCGCACGGCCAGCACGACCGCTGCAAGGATCAGGACAAGACCAAGACCGATGGCTATGCCCAGAAGAACGAGAACGGGAAGATATTCCCTCAACATCTCTTCCAAGGTGTGGCTCCTTTCGCGCGCACCCGTTTGCGCGCTTGCTGGCAAGTTAGCTCGATTGGGTTTACCCCCGCCCCTCGGTGGGGTCAACCGAGCGTGGATACAAAACGGGGCGCGCCCCGACCACGATAACCAACATATAAAGCGGCGTCCCGTTCCCTCCAAGCCGGAGCGGCAAAGACGCACACCAAAGCCTGCGACCTCAGTCCTGTTGCACCCAATCCGGGCGCCTTTTGTCGAAAAAAGCGGCAATGCCGTCCTGTGCCTCTGGCCCCGCCCAGCATTCCGACAGCGCGGCGATGGACTTTGCGATCACCGCCTCGTCGATTTGGGGGCCAAGCGCGCGTAAAAACGCCTTGGACCGCGCCACCGCCCCCGGCGCGCAGGCCAGATAGGGCGTGATCTCTTCTTCTATTGCGGCATCCAGCCCCTCTGTGGGGACCACCCGCGCCAAAAGATCCAAGTCCACGGCCTCCGCAGCGCCAAAGCGCCGCCCCGACATAAAGACGCGCCGCGCTTTTGCCTCGCCCATGCGGGCGCAGACATAGGGCCCGATGGTGGCCGGGATCAGCCCCAGCCGCGTCTCGGTCAGCGCCATCTGCACCGGGTCTGCACCAATCGCCACGTCGCACACGCTCAACAGGCCCACGCCCCCGCCATAGGCCGCCCCCTGCACCCGTCCGATCAACGGCTTGGGCAAGGTATTGAGCGCGTGCAGCATGTAGGCCAGCTTGCCCGCTTCCGCGGCACGGGTCTCTGGCGCGGCCTCAAACTGCGCGCGCATCCAGCCCAGATCACCCCCGGCGCAAAATGATCGCCCCCTTGCTGCCAGCACCACGACGCGCACGTCCGCATCGCGGCCCAGCGCCTCGGCGGCGTCGTGCAGCTCTGCGATCATCTGCGCCGACATCGCGTTGTGCTTGTCCTCGCGGTTCAGCCAGAGCGTGGCGACCCCGCGCGCATCATGGTCGATCTCGATGGTCTCATACATCATGCCACTCTCCCTTTTTCACGCCCGCATCGCGCGGGCCATCCCGGCAGCCCGCATCAGAACCGCGCGGTCCAGCCCGGTATCATGGCCCAGCGTGGTCAGCCTGTCATGCAACGCCTCGGTGGCGACATTGCCCGCCGCCCCCGGCGCATAGGGGCAGCCGCCAAGACCGCCAACAGCCGCATCGAACACGCGGATGCCGTGGCCCAGCGCCACCTCGATAATGTCCAGCGCCCGACCGGCAGTGTCATGAAAATGCCCCGCCAGACGCGCGGGCGGCACCACCTGAGCGACGGCGCGCAGCATCGCGTCCACCCGCTCGGGCGTGGCCTGCCCCAGCGTGTCGCCCAGCGAGATCTCATAACAGCCCAGCGCCAGCAGCTTTGCCGCGACATCCGCCACCTGAGCAGGCGCGACAGCGCCGTCATAGGGGCAATCGACCACGCAGGACACATAGCCGCGCACCGGCACGCCGCTATCCCGCGCGGCCTCTGCCACGGGCGCGAACCGCGCAAGGCTTTCTTCGATCGTGGCGTTGATATTGGCGCGCGAGAACCCTTCGGAGGCCGAGCCGAAGATGGCCACCTCATCGGCCCCGGCCGCCATTGCATCGCGCAAGCCGCGCATATTGGGTGTCAGCGCCGCATAGGACACGCCCGGCGCGCGGGTGATCCCCGCCAGCACGTCAGCAGAGCCCGCCATCTGCGGCACCCATTTGGGGCTGACGAAACTCGCCACCTCGATCCGAGAAAATCCGGCGCCACTCAGACAGTCGATCAACGCGATCTTGTCGGCGGTGGCGATCTCTCCGGCTTCATTCTGCAACCCGTCGCGCGGCCCGACCTCAAAGATCTCGACCCGGTCAGACATCGGGGACCTCGTAGAAATCCCGTGTATAAAGCCGCGCCTCACCCGCCTGCGGCAAGGCCGCCTGAAACGCCGGGCGCTCGGTGATCCGGTCGTACCACTTGCGCGTCTCGGGAAAGCCCTCCAGCTTTGCAAAATGCTGCGCCATATAGATCGCCTGCCCGACCGCGATATCACAGGCCGAAAACCCACCCGTCAGCAGGTAGTCGCGGTTTTCCACCGGCGTGCTCAGCCGGTCCTCTATGGCGCGATAACAGGTACGCAGGCGTGCGGCCTCCAGCTTCATCACCGTGGGGCTGCGCATATGATCCTCGTAGAGCATGATGTGCTGCTGCGTCAGGATCGCCACATGCTGCGAGATGGTCTCGGCGAAATGCAACCAGACGAGCCACGCCATCCGGTCCATCGCCTCTGGTGCGCGGCCCAGCCCCGCCTCGGGGAACCGCTCGCACAGATATTCCATCATCGCGCCGCTTTCGAACATGCGCTCGCCTTCGATTTCCAGCGCGGGAACACGGCCCACCGGCGACAGCGCCAGAAATTCCGGCTGACGCAGGGATTTATCGAACGGATGGGTGACAAGACGAAACTCCACATCCAGTTCGTTCAGCAGCCACAGCACCCGCATAGAGCGGCTTTGCCCGGCATGATGCAGCACGATCATGCGGCGTCCTCCTGTGTGTCCTCTAGCCGGACAAGCGCGGCCCCGGCCTCTACCTGTGCGCCTTGGGTGACCAGAACCTCGGCCACCACGCCATCGCGCGGGGCAAGCAGGCTGTGTTCCATCTTCATCGCTTCCAGCACGGCAAGCCTGTCGCCCTTGGTGACGGTCTGGCCCGCTTCCGCCTCCAGCCACTTCACCGTGCCGGGCATGGGTGCCTCGATCACGCCGCCATCCAGGCCTGCGGCGGCCAGACGATCCAGCGGGTCGATGATGTCAAAGCTGACGCCATAGCGGGCAAAGACCGTCACACGCCCGGCCGCGACCGAGACCTGTGGCGCGATCTGCCCATCCAGTTGCCAGCGCCCACCGACGCGGCGCGCTTGGATCGTGTGATCCTCTACGATCACGTCATGCGCATCAGGCCCCAACGCCTGTACGCGCAACATCATCTCGGCATCCTGAACGCCCAGCATAACAGCCCGGTCCAGCGGCGCCCAAAGGACAAACCCCGTGTCAGCCGCCTCCCTATCCAGCAGGCCCAGCGCCGCCAGCCCGGCCAGCGCCACCTCCTGCGATGTCGGCGCCCCCGCCTGCACCAGTGCCTCAATATCCCGGCCGATCAGCCCGGTATCGACCTCTCCGCGCACAAATCCGGGATGTGCCGCCAAAGCCCCCAGAAAGGACAGGTTCGTGACCGTCCCCGCCACCTCGGTGCGCGCCAGCGCATCCGATAGCCGCCGCAGCGCCACCGCGCGGGTCGGGCCATGGGTAATGACCTTGGCAATCATGGGATCGTAAAAAGGGCTGATCTCATCGCCCGCGCGCACGCCGCTGTCACAGCGCGCACCGGTCGCAAAGCGCAGATGGCTCAACCGCCCCGTGGCAGGCAGAAAGCCCTTTGGCACATCCTCTGCATAGAGCCGCGCCTCGAACGCATGGCCATGGATCGTCAGATCATCCTGTGTGGCGGGCAGCGGCTCGCCTGCGGCCACGCGCAACTGCCATTCCACCAGATCGACACCGGTGATCGCCTCGGTGACGGGATGTTCCACCTGCAGCCGCGTGTTCATCTCCATGAACCAGAACCCATCGGGGCGCAGCCCGCCGGTGCCATCCACGATAAACTCCACCGTGCCTGCGCCCGCATAGCCAATGGCCTGCGCCGCGCGCACCGCCGCCGCCCCCATCGCCGCGCGCATGTCCTCGGTCATGCCGGGCGCGGGGGCCTCTTCGATGACTTTCTGGTGGCGGCGCTGCAAAGAGCAATCGCGCTCAAACAAATGCACCGCGCGCTGCCCGTCGCCAAACACCTGCACCTCGATATGGCGCGGCGTTTCCACGAATTTCTCGATCAGCACCGACGCATTTCCAAAGGCCGTGCGCGCCTCGCCCTGTGCGCTTGCCAAGGCCTCGGCGAACGCCTCCGCGCGCTCGACCAGCCGCATCCCCTTGCCGCCGCCGCCCGCGACGGCCTTGATCAGCACCGGATAGCCGATCTTGCCCGCCTCCGCCTCCAGATGCGCGGGGTCCTGAGTCTCGCCCATATAGCCCGGCACGACCGGCACACCCGCCTCCTGCATCAGCGCCTTGGCCGCGTCCTTGAGGCCCATCGCCCGGATCGCCTTGGCCGATGGCCCGATAAAGGCCAGACCAGCGGCCTCGACCGCCTCGACGAACTCTGGATTTTCCGACAGAAAGCCATAACCCGGATGGATCGCCTGCGCGCCGGTGGCCTGTGCGGCGGCGATGATCGCCTCGCCGCGCAGGTAACTGTCGGACGGCGCAGAGCCACCGATATGCACCGCCTCATCCGCCATTGCCACATGGCGCGCGGCCCGGTCCGCGTCGGAATAGACCGCGACGCAGCGCACGCCCATGCGCCGGGCCGTGTCGATCACCCGGCAGGCGATCTCGCCCCGGTTGGCTATCAGGATCGTATCAAACATCATTCACCCCTTACATCCGGAACACGCCAAAACGCGTGTCCTCCACCGGCGCATTCAGCGCCGCGCGCAACGACAGCGACAGAACCTGACGCGATTTACGCGGGTCGATGATGCCATCATCCCAAAGCCGCGCCGACGCATAAAGCGGATGCGACTGGCGCTCGAACATCTCGATCGTGGGCTGCTTGAACGCGGCCTCCTCCTCGGCCGACCATGTGCCGCCCTTGCGCTCGATCCCGTCGCGGCGCACCGTGGCCAGCACCCCGGCTGCCTGTGCGCCACCCATGACCGAGATGCGGCTGTTGGGCCATGTCCACAGGAAACGCGGCTGATAGGCCCGGCCCGCCATGCCGTAATTGCCCGCCCCGAAAGAGCCGCCCACCAGCATGGTGACCTTCGGCACAGATGTCGTCGCCACAGCCGTCACCATCTTGGCGCCATGCCGGGCGATCCCCTCGTTTTCATAGCGACGCCCCACCATAAAACCGGTGATGTTCTGCAAAAACACCAGCGGCACCTTGCGCTGGCTGCACAGCTCGATGAAATGCGCGCCCTTTTGTGCGGCCTCACTGAACAACACACCGTTATTGGCCACGATCCCCACCGGACAGCCCTCGACATGGGCAAACCCGGTGACCAGCGTCTCACCGAACCGCGCCTTGAACTCGTCAAAGCGGCTGCCATCCACCAGCCGCGCGATCACCTCGCGGATGTCATAGGGCGTGCGCAGATCCGCGGGCACCACGCCAAGGATCTCCTCGGGGTCATAGGCGGGTGGCTCTGGCGCTTGCATCTGGAGGGTAGGTAAGGCTTGCCCGCCAAGGTTGCCAACGGCCCGCCGTGCGAGGGCCAGCGCATGCGCATCATCTTCGGCCAGATAATCGGCTACGCCCGACAGGCGCGTGTGTACGTCGCCCCCGCCCAGATCCTCGGCGGTCACGTCCTCCCCTGTCGCGGCCTTGACAAGCGGCGGTCCCGCCAAAAAGATCGTGCCCTGTTCGCGCACGATGATGGTCACATCCGACATTGCCGGCACATAGGCCCCACCCGCGGTGCAAGAGCCCATGACGACAGCGATCTGAGCGATGCCCTTGGCACTCATCCGTGCCTGATTGTAAAAGATGCGCCCGAAATGATCCCGGTCGGGAAACACCTCGTCCTGATTGGGCAGGTTCGCCCCGCCACTGTCCACAAGGTAGACGCAAGGCAGGTGGCATTCCTCTGCGATTTCCTGCGCGCGCAGATGCTTTTTCACACTCATCGGGTAATAGGTGCCGCCCTTCACGGTGGCATCGTTGCACAGCACCATCACATCGCGCCCCGCGACGCGGCCAATGCCCGCGATCATCCCCGCACCCGGCGCGGCGCCGTCATAGAGGCCATGCGCCGCAACGGCCCCCACTTCCAGAAATGGCGATCCGGGATCGAGCAGGTTGGCCACCCGGTCGCGCGGCAGCATCTTGCCACGCGACAGATGCCGCGCGCGCGCGGTCGGGCCACCACCCTGCGCCGCCGCACCCGCGACCTCCGCCACCTCTGCCAGCGCGTCCAGATGCGCCCGGCGATTGGCCTCGAACTCCGCCGATCCCGTCAAGATGCCCGATTGCAATTTCATACCGCCCCCTTGGCCCAAGAGGCCTTTATCCCGAGGCTTGCACACCCGGGCCGCGCAACCTGCGCAAACTCTTCAAAATCGCGACCGGCCCCGGCATCCTGCCCGATGAGGCGCATATCAGTGATCCGCCCGAACCGGTCGATGAAATACTCCCGGCCCGTGCCATCATCGCTCTCGCAGATCACCACAAGCCACAGCCCATCGGACTGTGCCGGGCGCGCGGCGCAATCAGACCGCGCTGTGCCGCCCTCTTTGAGGTACAGCGCCGCCACGCGCTCGATCACTTGCGTCTCGGTGGTGGTCACAGCGCGCCCGCCCAGCAACAGCGCAAACGCCACAGCGCCCAGCGTCACGGCCAGCAACGGCACGAAAAACATCACGCGTGGCGTCACGCCATCGCCCCCATCAGCTCGCGCCCGATCAGCATGCGCCGTATCTCGGAGGTGCCCGCGCCGATCTCCATCAGCTTGGCATCACGAAAGATCCGCGCCACGGGTGCGTCTGCCAGAAATCCCGCGCCGCCCATCGCCTGCACAGCCTGATGCGCCTGTACCATCGCCTGCTCAGAGGCATAAAGACAGCACGCCGCGGCGTCCTGGCGCGTGACCTCGCCCCGGTCACAGGCCTTGGCGACCTCATAGACATAGGCCCGCGCCGAATTCATCGCCGTGTACATGTCGGCAATCTTGCCCTGCATCAGCTGAAACGACCCGATGGGCTGGCCGAATTGCTTGCGCTCGGCCATGTAGGGCATGATCTCATCGAGACAGGCCGCCATGATGCCCAGCCCGATCCCCGCCAGCACAACGCGCTCGTAATCCAGCCCGGACATCAGAACGGCCACGCCGCGACCCTCCTCGCCCAGCACGTTGTCGAACGGCACCTCGACGTCATCGAAAATCAGCTCGGCCGTGTTGCTGCCACGCATCCCCAGCTTGTCGAAATGCGCGCTGGTGGAAAATCCCGTCATCGCCTTCTCGATCAGAAACGCGGTGATGCCCTTGCCGCCCGCGTCGGGGTCGGTCTTGGCATAAACCACCAGCGTGTCGGCATCGGGGCCATTGGTGATCCAGTACTTGTTGCCACTCAACCTGTAATGATCGTTGCGCTTTTCGGCGCGCAGGCTCATCGACACCACATCGCTGCCCGCCCCCGCCTCGGACATGGCCAGCGCGCCCACATGCGCACCGGATATCAGCCCCGGCAGGAACTTGGCGCGCTGCGCGTCGCTGCCATTGAGCTTGATCTGGTTGATGCAAAGGTTGGAATGCGCGCCATAGCTCAGCGACACAGAGGCCGACGCGCGCGCCACCTCCTCGATCGCCACCACATGCGCAAGATACCCCATGCCCGCGCCCCCCATTTCTTCGGGCACGGTGATGCCCAAAAGGCCCAGATCGCCCATCTCTCGCCACAGATCATCGGGAAAGACGTTGCTCCGGTCCACATCACCGGCGATCGGCTTTACCCGCTCCTGCGCCCAGCGATGCACCATATCGCGCAAGGCATGCACATCCTCGCCCAGATCGAACCTCATCACAGCGTTGAACATCCGCGCCTCCGGCACTTATTGAACACTTGTTCATTTTATATGCCCAACGCAACGCAAGCGTCAATCCCACCCGGTCAAAGACCATCGTTCCCGGCTTCATCTGGCTTGAAATACCTCAGGGGGGGCGTTGAAATTGAAAATTTCAACGTTGGGGGGACAGCGTCCCCCGGCCCACCTCTCTCAGAGGTGCCCGGCCTGATGCACAGCCCCCACCTCAGCCCGTATAATCCGGGCAATCAACCGACAATCCTCAAGACTGAAGGTCAGTGGCAACCGCATATCAAGAAGCCCGCGCAGGATCCGGTCAGAGGCGGGCAAAGGCGCGCTTGGCGCATAGTGCCAACTATCATAGCGGCTGGTAAATCCCGCCGGTTCCGCCCCGCCGAACCATTTAAGCTCAACCCCGCGCCGCGCGCAGCGCGCGACCACCTCTTCCACCCGCTCCGCCGCCCAGTCGAGCAACAATACCTGAATGGACGAGCCGACAAAGCGTTCCGCCTCTGGCCGTTCCACGATCCGCAGGCCCGGCGTCTCGCGCAGGCCCTCTTCTACCGCGCGGTAGCGGTCGTTCCACGCCGCGCATTGCTGGTCCAGACGGCGCAGCTGCGGGCGCAGGATGGCGGCGCGCAGATGGTCCATACGCCCCGACACATTGGGCGTGTCATACTTGATCCGGTCAAATATCTCTTCCGGCGGGACCGTGCCGTGGCGACCATACAGCATGTAGGACCCCGACAGCAGGATCGCCCGCGCCATCACCTCGTCATCATCGGTCACAAGCAGGCCACCCTCGCCCGAGTTCATATGCTTGTAGGTCTGCGTAGAATAGCAGCCGATCCGCCCGAACCGGCCCGACGGGTGGCCGTTCCATGCAGCCCCCATGGTGTGCGCGCAATCCTCGATCACGGTGATGCCGGCCGCATCGCAGATCTCCATCAGGCGGTCCATGTCGCACAGATGCCCGCGCATATGGCTGAGCATCAGCACCCGCGCCTCGCCCGCCTTGGCGGCAAGGTCCTCCAGATCTATCGTCAGATCCTCTGTCACGCCCACGAAAACCGGCACCGCGTTCACACTGGCAATGGCGCCCGGTACCGGGGCCAGCGTAAAGGCATTGGTCAGCACCTTGTCGCCCGGCACCACGCCCAGCGCCCGCAGTGCTGTGGCCATCGCATAGCCCCCCGAGGCCACGGCAAGCGTATAGCGCGCGCCTGTGTAGGCGGCGAATTCCTGCTCCAGCAGGCCCACCTCGCCCAACTCATCGGGGCCAAGGTTATAGCGATGCAGCCGCCCGCTTTGCAGTACATCCATCGCCGCGGCGATCCCCTCTTCGGGGATCGGCTCTTGCTGGGTGAAATTGCCGGTAAACACATCTGTCATGCGGCTATCCTTGCGGTCTGCCCACGGTCCCGTCAATGGTCCAGATCCTCGCAGGACGCAGGACCGCCCACGCGCGCGCCATCGCGCCTAGCGCAGGAAGCGGCGCACGACCTCGGGCAATTCGTCGAAATGGTTGATCGTGGCCTCGGGCGCCAGCGCCTCGACCGCGTGCGCGCCGGGGCCAAAGGTCACAAGGATCGACGGCACGCCCGCCGCGCGCGATGTTTCGCGGTCGGTCACGGTATCGCCGACCAGCACGCATTGCGCCGGATCACCGCCCGCGCGGCGCACCGCCTCGCGCAGCGGTTCGGGGTCGGGCTTGCGCACGGGCAACGTATCGGCGCCGATCAGCGCGCCAAAACTGTCAAGCGCGCGCAGCCGTGTCATGAGCAGACGCGCCAGCGCCTCTGGCTTGTTGGTGCAGATCGCCACCTTGAACCCCTCGTCGCGCAACGCGGCAACCGTTTCCATCGCGTTGGGGTAAAATCGCGTATGCGTGTCGATGGCGCCTTCATAGGCCGCCAGCAGGCGGGGATATTGCCGGTCGATCTCATCGAAATCATCGGCCCGGCCCAGCCGCTCCAGCCCCAGCCCCAACATGGCACGCCCACCGCGCAGCGCGGTGCCCGCATCGGTCGCCACATCCAGCATATCGCCTGCGCCCATGTCGCGGAAACAGGCATTGGCCGCCGCGATCAGATCGCCGCTTGTATCCGCCAGCGTGCCGTCCAGATCAAAGACCACCGTTGCCATATCGTTACCGCCTCTCTGTGCGCGGCCCCGTCTGGGCAGGTTTTCGCCTGCCCCTGTCACGAACCGCAATCATCTTTGATGCGTCACGCCCTTGCGTGACCTCGCCAACCGGATAAAACGGGCGCGCCAAGAAAGAAAGCGAAACCGCATGCCCACCAGCCTCATCATCCTTGCCGCCGGGCAAGGCACCCGGATGAATTCGGACCTGCCCAAAGTGCTGCACCGGATCGCCGGGGCGCCCATGTTGGTGCATGCGATGCGCGCCGGTGCCGCCCTAGAGCCCGATCACACCATCGTCGTCACGGGCCATGGTGCCGAGGCGGTGGAACGCGCGGCAAAGGACTATGATGAAACCGTGCAGATCGCCCATCAGGCCGAGCAGTTGGGCACAGGCCATGCCGTCGCCCAAGCCGCCCCCCTGCTGGAAGGGTACGCAGGCGATGCCATCGTGCTATACGGCGACACACCGTTCATCTCTCAGGACACGCTTGCCCGCATGGCGCAGGCCCGCCAGAGCCATGATCTTGTCGTGCTGGGGTTCGAGGCCGCCGATCCGGGCCGCTACGGCCGGCTGGTGATGGATGGTGAAACCCTTGAGCGCATTGTGGAATTCAAGGATGCGGATGAGGCCACACGCGCCATCAGCTTTTGCAACTCCGGTGTCGTCGCCGCCTCTGCGGCCACTCTGTTCGATCTGATCGCGGCGGTCGGCAATAACAACGCATCGGGCGAATATTACCTCACGGATATCGCGGAAATCGCCCGTGCGCGCGGCCTGTCCACCACCGCCATCGCCTGTGATGAGGCAGAGACGCTTGGCATCAATTCGCGCCCCGAACTGGCCCGCGCCGAGGCCGCGTTTCAGGCCCGCAAACGGATGGAGACGCTGGAAGACGGTGTGACCATGCCCGCGCCCGACACCGTGCATTTCGCCTATGACACCTATGTGGGCCGCGACACAATCATTGAACAAAACGTGGTGTTCGGCCCCGATGTCACGGTGGAATCCGGCGCGCAGATCCGGGCCTTTTCCCATCTCGAAGGCTGCCATGTGTCGCGCGGGGCCGTGGTCGGCCCCTATGCCCGTCTGCGCCCCGGTGCGGAACTGGCCGAAGACACCCGCGTGGGAAATTTCGTCGAGATCAAGAACGCGCTCATTTCTGAGGGCGCAAAGGTCAATCACCTCAGCTATATCGGCGATGCCAGCCTTGGCGAGGGCACGAATGTCGGCGCGGGCACGATCACCTGCAACTATGATGGCGTGATGAAGCACCGCACCACCATCGGTGCGCGCGTCTTTATTGGCTCCAACACCATGCTGGTCGCGCCGGTCACCGTGGGTGATGAGGCAATGACCGCCTCAGGCTCTGTCATCACGCAGGATGTGCCAGAGGGCGCGATGGCCGTGGCGCGCGCCCGTCAGGTGACCAAACCGGGGCTGGCCCGCAAGCTTTTCGAGATGCTAAGACGCAAGAAAAACCAAAAAGACCAAGGGGCAGCATAATGTGCGGTATCGTCGGCGTTCTGGGCAAGCATGAGGTTGCCCCCACATTGGTCGAGGCGCTCAAGCGGCTCGAATATCGCGGCTATGACAGCGCGGGCATCGCCACGCTGAACGAGGGCCGGCTGGATCGGCGCCGCGCTGTGGGCAAGCTGGTGAATTTGTCGGATCTTCTGGTGCATGACCCGCTGCCCGGCAAGGCCGGGATCGGCCACACCCGCTGGGCCACGCATGGCGCCCCCAGCGTGACCAATGCTCACCCGCATCAGGCCGGGCCTGTGGCCGTTGTGCATAACGGCATCATCGAGAATTACCGCGAGCTGCGCGCCGAACTGGCAAGCCACGGCATCGCGCATGAAACCGATACAGATACAGAAACCATCGCCCTGCTGGTGCGGCTGCATATGGGACGCGGGGAAACGCCCGAGGAGGCGGCGCATAGCGTGATCGCCAAGCTTGACGGGGCCTATGCGCTTTGCCTGCTGTTCGATGGCGAGCAGGATCTGATCATCGCCGCGCGCAAGGGCAGCCCGCTGGCTATCGGTCACGGTGACGGCGAGATGTTCGTGGGGTCCGATGCAATCGCCCTCGCCCCCCTGACCGACCGCATCACCTATCTGGAAGAAGGCGACGTGGCCATCGTCACCCGCAAGGCCCTGCGGATCATGGACCGCAACGGCAATGTCGCCAACCGCGAGATCCGCAAGATCGCGACCTCTAAGGCGATGGTCGACAAGGCCGGGCACAAGCATTTCATGGCAAAGGAAATCGCCGAACAGCCCACTGTAATCGGTGAGACGCTTCAGCATTACCTGAGCGACGATGGCAGCACCGTGGACATGACCGACGAGGCGCTGAATTTCGCGGCCTATGACCGGATCACCATGGTCGCCTGCGGCACCGCCTATTACGCCTGCCTGACCGCGAAATACTGGTTCGAGCAGATCGCGGGCCTGCCTGTCGATGTGGATATCGCCTCTGAATTCCGCTACCGCGAGCCGCCAATTCCGCAAAACACCGCCGCCCTTGTGATCAGCCAGTCGGGCGAAACAGCCGACACGCTGGCTGCCCTGCGCTATTGCGACGGACGCGCGATCAAGCTTTTGTCCGTGGTCAATGTTCCCGAAAGTTCGATTGCCCGCGAAAGCGATCTGGCCCTGCCGATCCACGCGGGTGTCGAGGTCGGCGTCGCCTCGACCAAGGCATTCACCTGCCAGCTGACGGTGCTGTTGCTCCTGGCGCTCAAGGCGGCAGCGGATCGTGGCATGATCGACGCAGAGCGCATGGCTGACCTGTTGTCGAAACTGCGCGGCTTGCCTGCCACGTTCAACAACGCGCTTGAGATGGACGGCGATTTCCGCAAGGCGGCACGGCGGCTGGCAGAGGCCGACAACGCGCTGTTTCTGGGGCGTGGGCTGATGTATCCTCTCGCGCTTGAGGGGGCGCTAAAGCTAAAGGAAATCAGCTATATACATGCCGAAGCTTATGCATCGGGCGAACTAAAGCATGGGCCCATCGCACTCATCGACAAAAAGATGCCGGTGATCGTGATGGCCCCCCGCGACGGGCTGTTCGACAAGACCGTGTCGAACATGCAAGAGGTCATGGCGCGCGGTGGCAAGGTCATCCTGATCACCGATGCAGCGGGCGCAGAGGCCGCCGGGCAAGACGCGTGGATGACGCTGGTTCTACCACAAATCGACCCGGTGCTGTCGCCCATCCTCTATGCCGTGCCTGCACAGCTTTTGGCCTATCACACCGCCGTCGCCAAAGGCACGGATGTGGACCAGCCCCGCAACCTCGCAAAATCGGTGACTGTGGAATGACCCCTGACGACGCCCTCGCGCAGCTGCGCGCCCATGCCCTGCCCGACCGGGCCGCGGGCCTTGCCGACCATCACAAGGTGCCGCGCGAGTATCTGGGCGTGCCCAACCCCGCGCTCAATGATCTGGCCCAAGGCTGGCGGCAGGCGCTTACCCTGCCAGAGCGCGTGGCCCTTGCCCGCGCGCTATGGGACACGAACATCTTTGAGGCCCGGATCACGGCGGCCAAACTGCTGACACAGGCCCGCATCACCCCGGATGACGAGGTCTGGAGCCTTATCACCTCGTGGCTGCCCGATCTGGATAGCTGGGCGATTGCCGATCAGGCCATGATGGCCGGGCAAAAGCGCCTGATGGCTGATCTGTCACGACTGGACGAAGTTGAGAGCTGGACCACGGCAAAAGGCCATTGGATACGTCGCGCCGCCATGATCGTGACCCTGCCACTGACCAAGCAGAACCACCCCAAACCGGCGGAATCAGACGCCCGCGAGCGGGTGCTGTCATGGGCCGCCATCTATGTGCGCGACCCCGACTTTGCGATCCAGAAATCCGTGGCAGGCTGGCTGCGCGACCTGTCCAAGCATGACCCCGACCGCGTCCGCGCCTTTATGGCTGAGAACGGTCGTCACATGAAGCCGTTCGCGCGCAAAGAAGCCGAAAAATTTCTGAAAGATCAGCCGCCTGTGGCGTAAACCCGGATCTCGGGAAGTGAGGTCAGATCGGCCTCGATCAGCCGCATCGCCGCCAGCGATATGCGGCTACCTGATCCCGGCTCTCCGTCAATGGGGATCAAATCCACGGCG
>CBFHML010000071.1:0-19499 GCA_965656855.1 Roseovarius sp. | reverse complement strand
CTCTTCTCCATGGTTGGTTTGCAACTCCATGGAATACCACAATGGGCAGCCCCTGCTGGGGCGCGCCCCAGCAGGGGCTCATGGCCACCAACTCGAGCAAATTTCCAGACATCAGGTTACAGTACCTTTCAGGCAGGTTTATCTGCATGGGCGTATATTGTCCTGTCCATCATAATGACGACCTGCCTGTGCGGGCCGTGTGGAGCCGTCTGAGATGTCAGACCGCGGGAATGAACATTCTGAATGGATGAAAACTGGCGGTTTTGCACGTGCATTCAGAAAAGATGCTTTTGCCTTTTGGTCGTTTGGCTCTGCTGCAAGTTGCTTAGAGCATTGATATTATGTCCGTTTTATAATTTCGCATTCCACTGATTTTCTCCATTCGACATAGCAGCGCCCTATGTGACCCGCATCATCGCTCAAGCTGCGGCGCAGACTTGGCGATCCTGTTGGGGGGATGTCGTGGACCGCAGAGGCGTCAGCGTCTTTTGCCAGTGGTCTTGGGGGTTTTGTTGCCACGGGGGCCGGATTGAACCGGGGTATTGGCAAGGTTTTCCGCCGCAAGCTTCCGCCACCGGCCAAGGCGCGCCGGATCAACCGTGCCGTCCGCAATCGCCCCCTGAACCGCGCAACCGGGTTCATGATCATGGGTGCAATCCCGAAAGCGACACTGAGACGCGAGATCGACAATCTCGGCGAACAGAGTGTTGAGCCCGCCCGAAACGTCGCTGATATGCAGCGTTCGCATCCCCGGCGTGTCGATCACATAGCCGCCCCCGGCAATCGCATGGAGCGACCGCGACGTGGTTGTGTGACGCCCTTTTGCATCGGCTGTGCGGATGGACCCTGTTGGCTGAGCCTCTTGGGATGACTTTTGCGACAACGTATTGAGCAATGTCGACTTGCCCACCCCGGATGACCCGACAAGAGCAACTGTTTGTCCCGGCCCGCACCACTGAGACAGTGTCAGGGCTGCCTCCGGTGCTTTTGCATTCAACAAAACGACACTCAGTCCGAGTTGAAGGGAGGCCGCCTGCTGCTGATAAGAGGCGGGATCGCTTGTTTGATCGATCTTTGTCAGGACAATCACCGGGACCGCGCCCGCCTCGTTCGCCAGTGCCAGATACCGCTCCAGTCGTGCCGGATTGAAGTCGTCATTGCAGGAGGTGACGATAAAGAGCGTGTCGACGTTCGCGGCAATCAGCTGCATGTGCCGACGGCCCTCGGCTTTGCGCTCTAATTGCATACGCCGTGTCAGCCGCCGCTCGAGCACCCGGGCCTCGGGGGCCACCAGAACCCAGTCCCCGACAGCGAAATCCGCTGTATTCGTATGAGCGGAAAGGTTCAGCCGAACAGGGCCGCGCTCGGACAAAGCAGTGATCCGGTCCCGGTGAACGGTCGCGATCCGCATGGGGACACGCCCTGCGTCGCCGGGCTCAACCTGTTCATGATAAAACGCCGACCAGCCGAGAGCGACCAATGAAACTGTCGGCTGATTTGTTGAAATGGTCATGCAAAACTGCATGGCCGCAGAACACCCCCGTTGCAAGCCTATCCTTCAGGCCGGGGGCGGGCGACGGCCCAACAGATCTGCTGGGGCGTGCCCGCCAGCTGGCGTAAATCGTGGCGCGCGTGGTTGCGTTGGCTGCGTTGATGCACGAAGTTGCAGGACCGACGCCAGAGGAGATTACGACATGATGATTTATGGCCTGCAGACTTGCGCCCTTTGCCAGAAGGCCCGCAAAGCCTTGGAAGCGGATGGCACAGAGGTCTCTTTCCGTGATGTTCGGGCGGAGCCGCTGAGCGAAGCAGAGTTATCAGCGCTGATCGTAGAATTCGGGGATCGGCTCGTGGATCGCAAGACCAATGATTACCGCGCGCTCAATGATTGGCTGAAGAATTCCGAGGCAGAGGCACAGATCGCGGCCCAACCCAAGGTGATGGCCCGCCCGGTAATCCGTGATGGGGACAGGTTCTTTCTGGGGTGGGATGAGACTGTTGAGAAAGCGCTGCTCAAGGATTGATGACCCGGTTGGTAAGCCCACGCTGAGATCCCGGTTGCCTTGCATTGGGCCGAATAAACTGCCCCGATGCGAAATTGCAACGCGGGCTTTGGCACGGCCAAGGTGCCGTTATGGGCTAACCGGCACATTGTCGGGGCGTGGCATGTGATTGAACGAACGTCGACGAAATTTGCTCTACGAAGCGTGCAACCTGTAATACCTCGTTAAGGTAAATGGCCTTCATGCCGCATTCAGCCGGTGATCGGTCAGCACGGCATCCGCACCCGCGTGAGGTGGGCCTTTAGCCTCGCGCTACGTGCAGCGCCGTTGTGCTGGGTATCGGCATTTTGGGCGAGCACGGCGGAATGCACCCACCGATGGTTCGGTTCGAGACATGATATGCCCCAGGTCCCTGTGAGACGCGTGTGTGCAGCCTGTGCTACAAAAACGGCATTTTCCCCGAAATCAACCGGAGCTAATTTCAGAGATGCAGTCTTTTCAAACCTTTGCAGGTGATTTGGCTCCGGCGGTAGGGATCGAACCTACGACCAATTGATTAACAGTCAACTGCTCTACCGCTGAGCTACGCCGGAACACGTGGGCCGTATAGCAACGTCGCAAAACCGCGTCCAGAGGAATTGTCATAAAAATCCAACAGTTGAGCAACCACCCGATCAGCTGAGTGCGAAGCGGGTTTCGGCTGTGAGGGGGCCGCTTGGGTTGACCTCATTTTTACCATATAGATCAATGAGATGGGCCAGGACGTTTCGGCTGGCGGCGGGCATGAGGGCCTTGGGGGTCTCGGTATAGATGCGCCGGGCGAGGGCATCTGCCGTGGCCGGGCCATCGCCAAGAGCGGAGAGGATCGCGGCCTTGCGGGTTTCTCGATGTGCGATAAGGGCGTCGAGCCTCTCGTTTGGCTGCTCGACCGGGGCGCCGTGGCCGGGGTAAAAAATTCGCGCTGCCACGCCGCGCAACCTACGGCATGAGGCCATGAAATCGCTCAGATCCCCGTCGGGCGGCGCCACCAAAGAGCTTGCCCAGCCCATCACAAGATCGCCGGTAAAGACGGCGTCGCCCTGTTTGAAACACATGTGATTGCCCAGATGTCCCGGCGTCCAGAGCGCCTCTATCTGCCAGTCGTCGCCGGTGACATATGCGCCGTCTTTCAACGTGTGATCGGGGGCAAAATCCGCGTCGATCCCTTCGCCGCTATCTGCGAGACCGGCCTGTGCAAGCTTGGTCATCAAGGCACTTCGCCCTGCACGAGATGAGCCGAACGCGTAGATGTCAGCACCGGTTTCTTCCGATAGTTTGCGTGCCAGTGGCGAATGATCCAGATGCGAATGCGTTACGAGGATATGGCTGATCCGCGCCTTATGGCCGATGGCGGATAGGATTGCGGTCATGTGATCGGCGCTGTCGGGTCCGGGATCGATCACCGCCACGTCACGCGTCCCCAGCAAATAGGTGTTGGTGCCGCGATAGGTCATCGGCGAGGGATTGGGGGCAAGGATCCGGCGGATGCCGCCGCCCAAGTCTTTGGATTGACCCGGCACCGGATTGAACTCCTCCATCACGCATCCTCTTTCTAATATGTCCTGCCAAGGATAGGCTTATGCCATGACGTTTCACCGGCTCAAACATTATCTGCCGCGATCGCTTTATGGGCGGGCGATTCTGATCCTGCTTTTGCCAGTGATCACACTCATGCTGGTTGTATCGGTGGTCTTTATCCAGCGCCATTTCGAGGGTGTGACCAAGCAGATGACGCGCTCGACCAGTCGCGAGGTACAGGTGTTGATGGAGGCCGGGCCCGGCGCCGCGGTCATGGATGACACCCGCATGGCGCAGGTTTTGCAGATCAGCGTCGACATGGTTCCCGAAAGTGACCTGCCAGAGGTCAGCACACGGCGCTGGTATGATTTCACCGGCGCTGTGGTGATACGAGAGTTTCACGCGCTTTTGCCGACTTTGAGAGCGGTGGAATTGCCGGATGACCGGTTCGTTAATCTTTATTTCCAAGATGAGGCCGGCGGGCTGCGCATGACCTTTGACAGGCGGCGTGTGTCTGCCTCTAACCCGCATCAGTTGCTGGTGAATATGGTGTTTTTCTCGGGCGTGATGACCGTGATCGCCTATTTTTATCTGCGCAATCAGCTGCGTCCGATCACGCGGCTGGCGCGGGCGGCTGAGGCGTTCGGGCGCGGCCGCCATGTAGAGTATAAGCCCGCCGGGTCGGTCGAAGTGCGCGCTGCGGGCAGCGCCTTTGTCGACATGCGCGCCCGCATCGAGCGGCAGATCGAGCAGCGCACGCTGATGTTGTCGGGCGTAAGTCACGATCTGCGCACCCCGATCACGCGACTCAAACTGGCGCTGTCGATGCTGGATGACGCGGATCGCGCCCCGATGGAGCAAGACGTCAGCGACATGGAGCGGCTGATCAACGAGTTTCTCGCCTTTGCGCGTGGCGCGCAGGAGGGAGAGCCAGAAGAGATCGACCCGGTCGCATTGGTGCGCGATATCGTCGATGGCTTTGCGCGAGAAAACGGTGACGTCAATCTCGTGATGGTCGAGGGTGCGGGCACCGTGGCGTTGCGTCCGGGGGGCATCCGGCGGGCGGTGGAAAACCTCATTGGCAATGCGATGCGCTATGGCACCCATGCCGAAGTCTCTGTCTTGATCACAGCGCGGTCGTTGTGCATCCGGATCGAGGATGACGGTCCGGGCATTCCGCAAAAGGACCGGGAACAGGCAATAAAGCCTTTTGCGCGGCTTGACCCTGCGCGCAATCAGAACAGCGGCACGGGCGTAGGGCTCGGGCTGGCGATTGCCATGGATATCGCGCGGGCGCATGGCGGCACGTTGCGGTTGGCAGAGAGCGAGCGTCTGGGCGGGCTTCGCGCGGATATTGTGATCGGCCGCTAGGGGCCGGGGCAGGGCCGCGCCAACGGGGGCGCGACCCTTTGGATGGATTATCCGTCGGGGGTGAGTTTGTGGATCATACCCTCATCCACTGCGGTATAGAGGCTGCCATCGGGGCCCTGGACAAGCGCGCGAAAGCGGCCTGATCCCATCGGCAGGGTCATTTCCGTCACGTCCACAACGGACATTTCCTCATCCAGTGCGATCACGTCGATGCGCTGGCCGATAGGTGTGCCGCCAAAGCCGATTCCCAAAAGGCCGACAAGCAGCGCACCCTCCCAGTCGCCCCACTCCTCGCCCTCGATGAAAGTGGCCGTGGAGGTGCCTTGTGACCAGCCGTTGTTGCGCCAGATTGGGGGCATCGCATTGGGATAGGTCTCAAAATCCGTCATCGGCATGAAGGACGCGCGCTCGAACCGGTTCATCCCCTCGTTCTGGTTGGGCATGTAGCCACAATAATCATCGGGGCAGTCGCCGCGCCCGGCCATGTTGTCACGCGGATCCCATCCGCCATTCCCGCCGTTTTCCAGCACGGTGATTTCGTCGGAATGCCAAGGACCATGCTCGGCGATGACGGGTGTTCCCGTCTCGGGGTGAAAGGCGATGCCCTGCACATTGCGGTGGCCATAGGTGTAGGTCCGCAGATCAAAGCCCGCGGGCGGGCTGTTCTCGGGGATCGCCTCACCATCGGTGTCGATGCGCAGGACCTTGCTGCCCATCAGATCGGGACTCTGCGGGATTTCGGGATTGTGGTTGTCGCCTGTGGTCAAAAACAGATGCCCCTCAGGTCCAAACCGGACCCGCCCGCCATTATGAGCGCCCTTGCCACCAAAGGGGTGATCGGACGACGCGACCTTATAGGGGATGTCATCGACGATATCGGTCCGCTCAGAGACGGCGGTGAACTCTTCGTTCACGACAAAACGCATCAGTCGATTGGTTGCCGGATCTGACTGGGCCGATGTGGCATAGACATATATCCTGCGGTTTTCATCAAACTCGGGGTCGACGGCCACGCCCATCATCCCGGCCTGTCCCTGACAGAACAGGTCGTCGGCGGTGGTGGCGTAGCCTTCGGTCTCTTCCATGCCCAAAAGGGCGTTGATCTGGCCAGAGGGCATGCGCACGGACAGCCCCTCGCATTGCTCGGTGAAAAACATGGTGCCATCTTCCACAAACGCCATGTCCCACGGGGTATCCAGCCCGTCGACCACGACACTGTGCTGCAGGCTGGTGGTGTTCATCCCGCTTTGCGCCACGGCCATGCTTGCCGTCATGCCGGCGAGGGTCGCAAGGGCAAGCGTCCTTAGTCCTTTACGCTGTGAGGTATGGTGTTGAGTGTGCATGTTTTTCTCCCGTTCCGGGTGAATTTGGCGGCAGGGTGCTGTGCCCGCCGGTCTCGGCAAGGGAGGCTATCCCTTGCACAAAAAACCCTAGGGCCAGTCGGGCACTGATCAACTTTTTCTCTGTTGAGACAGATATCAGGGCGCAGAAAACCGGCTCTGTAGATCTTCGCTGGCCTGCAGCTTTTTCGTGCGGGCGCTTTCGGGCGGGTGCGTTTTGAAAAGTCGGTAGGCCCGGAGGGACTCGAACCCCCAACCAAAGCGTTATGAGCGCTCTGCTCTAACCAATTGAGCTACAGGCCCGACCGTGCCCCCCGATTAGGGATCGTGTCGGCGGGCGTCAAGGCTTTCGGATTGCGCGGTTGGCGGCTTTGGGCTAGGCCAAGCCGCAACATCACGAGGGTCCCCGCATGAGCAATCCCAAAAACGGCATCACCTACGCACAGGCTGGCGTGGATATCGACGCAGGCAACGCGCTTGTCGACCGGATAAAGCCCGCAGCCAAGCGCACGACGCGGCCCGGCACCATGTCTGGACTGGGCGGGTTCGGCGCGCTGTTTGATCTCAAGGCAGCGGGCTATGACGATCCGATCCTTGTGGCGGCGACCGACGGTGTCGGCACCAAGCTGCGGATCGCCATTGATACAGGCCATGTTGGCGGTGTGGGCATCGACCTTGTGGCGATGTGCGTCAACGACCTTGTGTGCCAAGGTGCCGAGCCGCTGTTCTTTCTGGATTATTTCGCCACCGGCAAGCTGGAGACAGAGGTCGCAGCACAGGTGATCGAAGGGATCGCAGAGGGCTGTGTGGGGGCTGGCTGTGCGCTGATCGGTGGTGAGACGGCCGAGATGCCGGGCATGTATGAGGGTGGCGATTTCGACCTTGCGGGCTTTGCCGTGGGCGCGATGGAGCGTGGTCAGGACCTGCCCGCAGGCGTGGCCGAGGGCGATGTGCTGCTGGGGCTGGCTGCTGACGGTGTGCATTCCAATGGCTACAGCCTTGTGCGCAAACTGGTGGAATTGTCCGGCCTTGGCTGGGACGCGCCGTGTCCTTGGGATGAGGCGGTCACGCTGGGGGCGGCCCTGCTGACGCCCACGCGCCTCTATGTACGGCCCGCGCTTGAGGCTGTCCGCGTAGGCGGCGTGCACGCGTTGGCGCATATCACCGGCGGCGGGCTGACCGAGAATGTGCCGCGTGTGCTGCCCGATGATCTGGGCGTGGATATCGACCTTGGCGCATGGGATCTGCCGCCGGTGTTTCGCTGGCTGATGCAGCAGGGCGGCATGGCAGAGGCTGAGATGCTCAAGACCTTTAACTGTGGCGTGGGCATGGTTCTGGCCGTGGCCAAGGATGAGGCCGACACGCTGAGCGCGCTACTGACCGAGCAGGGCGAAACCGTGTTGCGGCTTGGCCATGTGCGTGCGGGGCAGGGGGTTGCCTATACCGGGGCGCTTGCGTGAAAAAACGCGTCGCCATTTTCCTGTCGGGCAGTGGCTCCAATATGGTGAGCCTTGTTGACAGCATGACCGGCGATCACCCGGCGCGGGCCTGTCTCGTGCTGTCCAACACTGCAGATGCGGGCGGACTGGAAAAGGCCCGTGCGCGCGGTGTGCCCACGGCTGTGGTCGATCACCGCCCCTTTGGCGAGGATCGCCCGGCCTTTGAGGCCGCGCTTGATGCGGTGCTGCGGGATCATGCGCCGGATATCGTGTGCCTCGCCGGATTCATGCGCGTGCTGACCGAAGGCTTCGTGCGGCCATGGCAGGGCAGGATGCTCAATATCCATCCGTCGCTTTTGCCGAAATATCGTGGCCTGCACACCCATGCGCGCGCCCTTGCCGCGGGGGATGCCGAGGCCGGGTGCACCGTGCATGAGGTCACGCCCGAACTTGACGAGGGGCCGATCCTTGGACAGGCCCGTGTGCCGATCCTGAGCGGCGAAACAGAGGCGAGCCTTGCCGCGCGCGTTCTGGCGCAGGAACATGTGCTGTACCCTGCCGTGCTTCGCCGTTTCGCCGCGGATGACAGGACGCCGATTTTCCTGCCCTGAATTCCGCCGTTTTCATTTCTGTGCCACTCGCCTATAGGGAGGGCAGGGGACAAATCGAACAAAACCGGATAAACCCGCCCAGATGATCACCATAACCACCACAGACGCCCTTGCCGAATTCTGCGCCCGTGCGGCCACACAACCTTATGTGACGGTCGACACCGAATTCCTGCGCGAACGCAGTTATTATTCCAAGCTTTGCCTGATCCAGCTTGCCCTGCCATCGCGCGGCGAGGACGACGCGGTGCTGGTCGATCCGATCGACGGCGAGCTGTCACTGGAGCCGCTCTATGAGCTTTTCCGCAACCCCGACGTGGTCAAGGTATTTCACGCAGCCCGGCAGGATCTGGAGATCTTTCATGTGGATGCGGGCATTATCCCTGTGCCCTTGTTCGACACGCAGGTGGCTGCGATGGTCTGCGGCTTTGGCGAGCAGGTGGGCTATGAGACGTTGGTGCGCAAGATCGCCAAGCAATCGCTGGACAAGACCTCGCGCTTTACCGATTGGTCGCGCCGTCCGCTGAGCTCGGCGCAAAAGACCTATGCGCTCGCCGATGTGACGCATCTGCGCGACATTTATGAATTCCTTGCCGAGCAATTGGCAGAAGGCGGGCGCGACAAGTGGGTCGCCGAGGAAATGCAGGTTCTTAACGATCCCGAGACCTATATCACCCGCCCCGAAGAGGCGTGGAAACGGGTCAAGACGCGCAATATCTCAGCGCGGTTTCTGGCCATCGTCCGCGAATTGGCCCGGTTCCGTGAGGCCTATGCCCAAGAGCGCAACATCCCGCGCAGCCGGGTTTACAAGGACGACGCGCTGGTCGAGCTGGCCTCGACCAAGCCTGCCTCCGCCAACGACCTGTCCCGTTCACGGCTGCTCTTGCGCGAGGCGCGGCGCGGCGACATCGCCGAGGGCATTCTCAAGGCTGTCGCTGACGGGCTTGCCTGCCCGAATGAGGATCTGCCGCAGCCTGACCGCTCTCGTGAGAAAATGCAGGTCAATCCCGCGCTTGCGGACCTGCTGCGTGTGCTGCTGAAGGCCAAGACCGAGGAATTTTCCGTCGCGTCCAAGCTGATCGCCTCGGCCGCAGATCTGGATGCGATTTCCGCAGGAGAGCGGGACGTGCCAGCCCTGCGTGGCTGGCGGCACGATGTGTTCGGCGAAGATGCGCTGCGCCTGTGCGAAGGCAAGATCGCTCTGGCCGCACAGGGCGGCGCCATCAAGACGGTGATGCTCTAGCGCGATGCTCTGGACAAAGGCGCGCGCCGCTCAGGGACGGGTGGTGATTTGCCGATTGCGTTCGCCGAGCACGCGAATTTCGCGGATCTCTGCCAAATCAGACTGGCTGATAAAGACACCTGCCTCCACCGCGCGGGTGGTGACTGTGCCGCGGGGCGATTCCACGGGCTGAATCGCGTTGAGCGTATATTCCATGACGCCATTCACAGGGCCGTCGGGATTGACCGCAAGTACGCGCACATCAAAGGCGCCTTCACGCTGGGGCAGGCCGGTCACATGGACGATGGCACCGGTCGGCACCCGTTCAACGCGGAGCGCCGTGACCTCGTCGATCAGGGTTCCTTCGTAGACGCCATCGTCGCGGAAGAGGCTGAACAGGCCGGATTGTTCTGAATCGGCTGCGGCATTCTCGATGAGGGGGTTGCCGGTCTGCCTGTCGCCAGCCCTGCGAGGGGTGGTGTTTTCCACCACAACTTCGGACTTGCTCTGGCCGAACCAGTTCATCGGATTCACGCGCGAGTCGCGCAAGCCGCCGCATCCCGCAAGCGTGAGGGTCGAGATGACCAGAACCGAAACGACAATCCGCATGATACGCGCCCCTTATTACGTTGTTCCCCGCACTACCCGATCCGCCGCGGCTTGAAAAGGTGCAAGCTTGGTCTGGACTGTGCGCGACTGCGCGCCTACCTGTCACATGGTAGGCACAAAACAAGAGGTGAGCCGGTGACCAGTAAGGCATTCGAGGACATCGTTTCGGATTTCGAGTTTCTTGAGGACTGGGAAGACCGTTATCGCTATGTGATCGAGCGGGGCCGGGCGATGGACCCGCTGGAAGACGCGCTGAAGGTGCCCGCCACCAAGGTCGATGGCTGTGCCAGTCAGGTCTGGCTGCATCCCAAGGTGGAGAACGGGCAATTCTCGTTCGAGGGAGATTCGGACGCGATGATCGTGCGGGGCCTCATTGCGGTGCTGCGCGCGCTGTATGACGGGCGCCCGGTGGAAGAGGTGCCAAAGGTCGACGCGGGTGGAGAACTGGCGCGGCTGGGCCTGAACGATCACCTGTCTGCACAGCGATCCAACGGGCTGCGCGCGATGATCGAGCGGATTCGCAGCGTGGCGGCGAAAGACGCGTAATCTGATGGAGCGGCTGCGCCGCGCTGTGTCCTTTCAGAAGAGGGGCGCTGCCCCTCACGTTGAAATTCGGGGGAATTTCAACGCTCTCCCCGAGGTATTTTCAGCCAGATGAAGCGCGAGACCTGTCAAGCTTTGGTGGCTTGGCGGGCAAGTCGCCGTAGCCGGTGAAGCGGTATTCGAACGCGAGCCCAAGGCGCGCCGCGCAGTCGCGGGCTTTGGCTGTCAGGTCTGGATCATCGGTCTGGGCCTGATAGACCAGTTTGGTGTAATTCCCGAACATCATGTCGCGCAGTTCGGGATGACGGTCGAGCCCCATCGGTTTCCAGATGAAGGCATCGAACTGGCGCACGAGAAAGTCGGTGAGATAAAAGGCGGTGATTTCGTCCCGGGCGGCGAACGCATCATTGCCCTCGAAAAACGCATAACAATGCGGGCCTGCGATCATTTCGACGCCAAGTGCCTCGCATTTTGCCTGAAGCTGACCGCCGGTGCCGCAATCGGCATAGACGACGAAGATGCGAGCATAGTCGGCCCGGCGCGCCTGCACCATGTCGGCGACGGCATCGGTGATCTTGTCGGGGTAGAGATGCAGCTTGGCGGGCAGGCAGTGCAGATCCATGTGGTCCCAGCCATTGGCATCGCGCAGGGCGAGAATCTCGCGCGCGAGGGCGCCACAGGCAATGAGCAGGATGCGGCCCGACGCGACCTCGGTGAAGCCGTCCTCGGTCAGGGTCTTGTCGTGTGGCAGGCCGGTCATTTGCGCCGCGTCAAAAAGAGCAGCGCCGCGGCGGTCAGGCTGGCGGGCAGCATAAGCGCCGTCGGCGCGGCAGAGCCGCTGATCAGCATGACGGTGACGGCCCCGAGGCCGACAACCACGATCAGCAAGGCGATATAGGTCGTGATGGGCATGACGCACCTCCTGAAAGCAAAGCTAAGCCTTGCAGGGCGCGCTCACAAGGCGGGTGCCCGAGATGATACGGCCCGCGTGATTGCGGGCCGCGCGCATGTCATGCATGGCAGGGTGCGGCCTGTCAGCCCGTGACGCCCTGATTGTGCTTGCGCCCGATCAGTTCCTTGGCGGTTTCCACAGCCACCGCAGCATCCCGGCAATAGGCATCCGCGCCGATCGCCTTGCCGAATTCCTCATTGAGCGGCGCGCCGCCCACCAGCACGATATAGTCGTCGCGCTTGCCTTGTTCGATCAGCGTGTCGATCACCACCTTCATGTAAGGCATGGTCGTGGTCAGCAGGGCGGACATGCCAAGAATGTCGGGCTCTTCGGTTTCCAGCGCTTCGAGATAATTCTCAACCGGGTTGTTGATGCCCAGATCGACCACCTCGAACCCGGCGCCTTCCATCATCATGCCGACAAGGTTCTTGCCGATGTCGTGGATGTCGCCCTTGACCGTGCCGATGACCATCTTGCCGACGCGGGGCGCGCCGGTCTCGGCCAGAAGCGGCTTGAGGATGCCCATGCCCGCTTTCATCGAATTGGCGGCCAGCAGAACCTCTGGCACGAAGAGGATGCCATCGCGGAAATCCTTGCCGACGATGGTCATACCCCCCACAAGCGCGTCGGTCAGAACGCGGTAGGGCGCCCAGCCACGGCCCAGCAGGATGTTGACCCCTTCGACGACCTCATCGCGGAGCCCGTCGTAAAGGTCGTCCCACATTTGCTCGACCAGTTCCTCGTCATCGAGTTCGGAGAGGATGATCTCGTCTTGGTCGTCGGACATGCCTTTAATCCTTTCGCTCGGGCTGCTTTGCCCCTTTATCACAACAGCTATTGACAGAATGTCGCAAGGCGACTTTCCGAATTGCGACATAGGCCGCTTCTGTTCCGACCTATACGCGCAAAACGGACGGATGATGTGTGAAAATTTCCGATGTTTACAATGAGTCGCTTGCATATGTTCCCTCTTTGTTCGATATTCGGCGCATGTCAGGCCCCTCTTTCACGCGCGACCCCGTCAAACGTGCCATCGGGCGCGGCGCGCTGGACAATGCGCCGGGGCGGTTTGAGCGGCATGACCGCGCGTTTGAGCCTGATGGCTGGGACATCGAGGAAGAGGCGCGCCCCCTGCGGACACAAGTGAGTCGCGAGCGGGCGCGACGGATCATCAGCTATAACCGCTCTCCCGATTTGCCGTTTGACCGGTCGATCAACCCCTATCGCGGCTGTGAGCATGGCTGCATCTATTGCTTTGCACGGCCAACCTATGCGTGGCTTGGTCTGTCGGCCGGGCTGGATTTCGAGACCCGGCTGATCGCGCGGCCTGAGGCGGCACAGGTGCTGGACGCGGAATTGCGCAAACCGCGCTATAGCGTGGCGCCGATCGCCATAGGCACGAATACCGATCCCTATCAGCCGATTGAAAAAACCCATGGCATCATGCGCGACTGTCTGCGTGTGCTGTCGGCGTTCAACCATCCCGTTGCGGTGGTCACCAAGGGGGCGCTGATCGAGCGTGACATTGATATCCTGTCGGACATGGCCGCCGATGGGCTGGCGCGGGTCGGGATCTCGATCACCACGCTGGATGCGGAGGTGTCTCGCCGGATGGAGCCGCGCGTGCCCGCCCCGGCGCGTCGGTTGCAGACCATCGCAAAGCTGGCAGAGGCGGGTATCCCCGTGCGCGTCATGGTCTCTCCGGTGGTGCCGGGGCTGACCTGTCATGAGATGGAGCCGATAGTGACAGCCGCGCGGGATGCGGGCGCGTGTGCCGCAAGCTGGATCATGCTGCGCCTGCCGCTGGAGGTGTCGCCGCTGTTTCAGGATTGGCTGTCAGAGCATTACCCCGACCGCGCGTCCCGCGTGATGGGCCATGTGCGCGACATGCATGGCGGGCAGGAGTATGCCTCGGATTGGGGCCGCCGGATGCGGGGGGAGGGGCCGTATGCGCAGATGATCGCGCGGCGGTTCGAGGTGGCGACGCGCAGGCTTGGGCTGAATACGGCGCAGTCAAAGCTGCGGTGCGATTTGTTCCGACCGCCCGCGCGGGCAGGCGATCAGATGAAGCTGTTCTAGGCAGCGCGGCTCAGGTGCGGCGGCGCCCACCACCGCGACGGCCGCGGCGTGGCGGCTCATCCTCGCCATCTGTTTCCTCGGTGCCATCCACCGCAGAGGAAAACCCGCCCAGCTTTTCGGTGATCTGGTCAAGTGTGGGGCGCGGGCCGGGCTCGCGGGTTTCCAGCGCCTCGCGCATCATCGACAGGTGCTCTGGCATGGTGCCGCAGCAGCCGCCGATGATGGTGGCCCCGGCATCGCGGGCCAGCACGGCATATTCTGCCATCAAGTCCGGCGTGCCGTCATAATGGATATGGCCGTCGACATATTTGGGGATGCCCGCATTGCCCTTGGCGATGATCGGTCGCTCGGTGCCTTGGGCGGCAAAGCCAAGCACGGTGCGCAGCAGGTCGGACGCACCGACGCCGCAATTGGCGCCAAAGGCCAGCGGGCCGGAATTGAGTTTGTCGACCATGGTGGCCATGTCGGCAGAGGTGAGGCCCATCATCGTGCGCCCGGCGGTGTCAAAGCTCATCGTGCCGCACCACGGCATGCCCGCCAGGGCAAAGGCTTCGGCGGCGGCCTTGTATTCCTCTGGAGCGCTGATCGTTTCCAGCCAGAGCACGTCGGCGCCGCCTTCTTTCAGGCCCTCGGCCTGTTCATGAAAGATCTCGACCGCCAGTTCATGGGTAAGCGCGCCCATCGGTGCCATGATCTCTCCGGTGGGGCCGACGGAGCCTGCGACGATGATGTCGCGGTCACGAGTGTCGGCCACCTCGCGGCCGATCTCGGCAGAGATGCGGCTGAGTTCGCGGGCACGTTTCTGTGCGCCATGCAGTTTCAGGCGAGCGGCGTTGCCGCCAAAGGAATTGGTGAGGAAAAGATCGCTGCCCGCATCCACGGCCATCGCGTACAGCTTTGTGATCCGGTCGGGATGCTCGTCGTTCCACATCTCGGGCGCGTCGCCGGAACTGAGCCCCATGTTGAAAAGATTGGTGCCCGTGGCCCCGTCGGCCAGAATCCAGTCGCGGGTGGCCAGCATCTTGCTCAGCGCGTCGGTCATCGTTTTTCTTCTCCTTGTATGGGAGAGGGATTTCTCACACTTCACGCGCGCGCGCAAAGTCAAAATCTTCATGATGGTTGTGAGGTGGGCGCGTGGTTGGTTGAGACCAGAGCTAACGTTTCAGGTTTGCTTTGCACTGCTCACGGGACGGCCGCTTTGTCCCGCATCGCTGACATTCGTGATGCAACCCTGCCAAGCACTTCGTAACGCGCGGTCGTTTTCTTTTGCAGGAGCCTCCGTCCGCACCACCCCAAATAAAAAGGGCAGGTGCAGACCACCCGCCCTCCAAGACTGCAAGCTCCGGTCTTTCCGGGGCCTCAGTGCTCTTTCATCAGCTGGTCTTTGGCGATTTTCATCAGCTCGTCCATCTTGCCCCGGATCGTGTCGGCATCAGCGATGTCGCCCAGATCACCGGCGACCTTGCGCACCACGTCCTCGTGCCCGGCTTCTTCGAAATCCGACAGCACGACCTCCTTGGCATAGGCATCGGCATCGGGGCCGGTCTTGCCCATCAGCTCGGCAGCCCACAGCCCCAGCAGCTTGTTGCGGCGGGCCTCTGCCTTGAATTTCATTTCCTCGTCATGGGCATACTTGTTTTCAAAGGCGTTTTCGCGATCGTCGAAGGTGCTCATTGTGGGTCTCCGCAGGTGGGGTTGGAATTCTCCCAAGGTATGCCGCCCTGCGAGCTATGGCGCAAGGAAATATGCCCGTCTTGCGGCATGTCCGCCCATAGACTATGACGGCGACAAACCCCGCCGCGAGTCTGTTTCGCGGCCAAGTCGAAAGAGAGCCCATGGCGCGGCGCACCAAAATCTACGAAGGCAAAGCGAAAACATTGTTCGAAGGCCCGGAGCCGGGCACGCTCGTGCAATATTTCAAGGACGATGCCACGGCCTTCAACGCCCAGAAAAAAGACGTGATCGAGGGCAAGGGCGTGCTCAACAACATGCTGAGCGAGTATTTCATGCTAGGCCTGACGAATGTCGGCATCCCCAACCATTTTCTCAAGCGGCTGAACATGCGCGAACAGCTGGTGCGCGCCTGCGAAATTGTGCCGCTGGAAGTTATCGTGCGCAACTATGCCGCTGGCAGCCTTGCGTCGCGTCTGGGGCTGGAAGAGGGCATGCAATTGCCGCGTCCTGTGGTGGAATACTGCCTCAAGGATGACAAGCTCGGCGATCCGATCGTCACTGAAGAGCATATCGCAGCCTTTGGCTGGGCCACGCAGCAGGACATGGACGATATCCTGAGCCTTGCGCTGCGGGTGAATGATTTTCTGTCCGGCGTCATGTATGGCGTGGGCATCAAGCTGGTGGATTTCAAAATCGAGATCGGCCGCGTCTATGAGGGGGATTTCCAGCGCCTGATCGTCGCCGATGAAATCTCTCCCGATAGCTGCCGTCTGTGGGATATCGAGAGCGGCCAGAAGCTTGACAAAGACGTGTTCCGCCGCGATCTGGGCAGCCTTACGGATGCCTATACCGAGGTCGCCAAACGGCTGGGCGTGATGCCCAAGGGCTCCGCCCCGATGGCAAAGCCGCATCTGATCAACTAAGGGCGGCGCGCGCCGCTCACACCGCAAGAGGAAGTCAAGGCAATGAAAGCACGCGTGCATGTCATGCTGAAAAGCGGCGTTCTGGACCCACAGGGCGAGGCCGTGCGCCACGCTCTTGGCCAGCTGGGGTTTGACGGGGTCGAGGGTGTTCGACAAGGCAAGGTGATCGAACTGGATCTGGCCGAGACGGACAAGGCCGCGGCCGAAAAGACGGTGACCGAGATGTGCGAAAAGCTGCTCGCGAATACCGTGATCGAAAGCTACTCGGTCGAGCTTGGCTGACGCGCGCGCAACGCCCGTCACCTTTGACCTCGCCTAACGAAGGATCCGCCCCATGCATGCCGCTGTCATCGTTTTTCCCGGCTCCAACTGTGACCGCGATCTCAAGGTCGCCTTTGAAAAGGCGGGCGCACAGGTCAGCATGGTCTGGCACAAGGACACCGAGATGCCCGCGGGCGTCGATGTGATCGGGGTGCCCGGTGGCTTTTCCTTTGGCGATTACCTGCGCTGTGGTGCGATTGCCGCGAACTCTCCTATCTGTCGTTCGGTCGTGAAACACGCCGAGGCGGGTGGGTACGTTTTGGGCGTGTGCAACGGGTTTCAGGTGCTGACGGAAACCGGGCTTTTGCCGGGGGTCCTGTTGCGCAATGCGGGTTTGAAGTATGTCTGCAAACCTCTTGATCTGACTGTAGAAACCTCTGACAGCGCCTACACGTCAGGCTATGAGGCGGGCAGCACGATCACCATTCCGATCGCGCATCACGACGGCAATTATTTCGCTGACGAGGCAACGCTGACGCGGCTTAACGATGAGGATCGCGTTGCTTTCCGCTATGCGCAGAACCCGAACGGTTCACAGCAGGATATTGCGGGCATCCTGTCGGAAAACCGCCGCGTCCTTGGCATGATGCCGCATCCCGAGCGGATGGCCGAACCCACCCATGGTGGCACGGACGGGGCGGCGCTTTTCCGCTCGCTTGTCGATCAACTTGCGCATGCCTGAGCCGACACGCCCGTGAGAGGGCTTGAGCGGGTCCGCGCCCGCGCGTAATCTCGTGGCATGAATTGGCCCGGATCCACAAAATCAAGCCGACAGACGCGCACATTGGGATGGCGCGGTCGTGTGGCGCTTGGCCTGATGGTGGTGCTGGCGGTGGCCATTGTGGTCGTCACCAACCGCCTGCTGACCGACCGGTTCACCGAAAACACCCGCAACCGCGCTGAATTGCGGCTGGCGCTGTATTCCGGCAACCTGTTGTCCGAATTGCGCCAGAACGCCATTGTTCCCCAGCTTTTGGCGCGTGACCCGGCGCTTATTTCGGCGCTGGACAGCGGCGATTACACACAATCCTCACAGCGTCTCATCACCTTTAACGAGGAACTGTCAGCCGCATCGCTGACGCTGTTGGACCGGGACGGGCGCGTGGTGGCTGCCACTGACCGCAACACGATTGGTCAAACGCTCAAGACAGAGGCGTTTTTCGTCGAAGCCCTGCGCTCGCGCGACAATGTCTTTACCGTCACCCGGACGGATGCGGGCGCGTTCCGCTTTCACTATTCGCGCCGTGTGAGCAGCCAGCAAAGCCTTGTGGGCATCATCGTGGTCGAGGTCGATCTGCAGAAATACGAACGCGCATGGGCGGGTATCTCTGATGCGGTGCTGGTCACTGATAGCGAGGGGCGGATCATCCTTGCGACAGAGCCACGCTGGCGCGGTCTGACAGAAGAGGCAGCACTGGCGCGTGAGCCCGCCAATTCCGCCATTCTGCGCGCGCTGCAGGCCACCGCCGACTGGTCCACAGCCCTTCCGCCCGATGCCTATCTAGAGGGCGAGGCGGTGATGCGGGTGCAGGGCAGGGTGGCCTTTCGCGGGTGGCGCATCGCGTCGTTCACCACCTACGCATCGGTGCGCGACAAGGTGAACGGGGTTCTGGCGCTCGAAATCATGGGCTTTGCGATTCTTCTCGCGCTCGCGTTCTATTTTCTCAACCGAAAGACGGCGGCGCGCATGACGCTCTTTCAACGAGAGTCGGCAGAGCTTCGCGCATTGAACGCCCGTCTGCAGCGGGAAATCGCCGAACGCCAAAGGGTCCAAGAGACCCTCGCCGTGGCCGAACAGACGCTTCAGCAAAGCTCCAAACTTGCGGTTCTGGGAGAGATGTCTGCGGCGGTCAGCCACGAGTTGAACCAGCCGCTTGCGGCGATGAAAACCTATCTTGCGGGTGCGCGTCTCTTGTTGTCGCGCAACCGTCCTGACGAGGCGGTCAGTTCCTTTCAGCGGATCGACGATCTGATCGAACGGATGGGCGCGATCACCAAGCAGCTCAAATCCTACGCGCGTCAGGACGGGCATGATTTTCAGCCAGTAAACATGGGGGATGCGATCAATTCCGCCCTCGCGATGATGGAACCGCAACTGCGCCAGTTCAAGGTCGATATCAGCCGGATCATGCCCACCGATGCGGTCTGGGTCACGGGGGATCGGGTGCGCATCGAACAGGTGATCATCAACCTCCTTCGCAATGCCATGGACGCCATTCAGGCGGCCCAGGAGCCGCGCATCGAAATCCTGCTCGCGGCGGGGGATACTGCGGTGCTCACCGTGCGCGACAATGGCCATGGGATCGAGAATATCGAGAACCTGTTCGAGCCGTTCTACACCACCAAGCAGCCCGGCGACGGGGTCGGCTTGGGGCTTGCCATTTCGTCTGGTATCGTCAACGACCTTGGGGGCCGGCTTACGGCGCGTAATGCCGCCGGTGGGGGGGCTGTATTCGAGGTGCAGCTGCCCATATTGCCCGAGAAAACTCGTGCTGCGGAGTAAAAGTCTATGCCATCTTCCATGAAAATCGCCATTGTCGACGACGAAAAGGACATGCGCCAGTCGATCAGCCAATGGCTTGCGCTGTCGGGCTATGACACGCAGGCGTTCCCCTCTGCCGAGGAGGCGCTCAAGGTGCTGGGGCCGGAATATCCCGGCATCGTCGTGACCGACATCAAGATGCCGGGCATGGACGGGATGCAGTTTCTCAAAAAGCTGATGGGCAGCGACAGCTCATTGCCTGTCATCATGATCACCGGGCATGGCGACGTGCCGATGGCGGTCGAGGCGATGCGCATCGGGGCGTTCGATTTCCTGGAAAAGCCGTTCAACCCCGATCGCATGACGCAACTGGCGA
>CBFHML010000070.1:0-12619 GCA_965656855.1 Roseovarius sp. | reverse complement strand
CTCGGTCCTAACATCGGCCAATCCTCCGTTCGATGAGGGGATTGAATCAGCAGTCTATGCGTCGATCAAGCAAGAGTTTTTCAACAGAATAAGCCCATTGCGATTAATGCCGCATGTCCGACGAAAGTCGGCTTCACGACCTCGGGCCAAGTTGCCCAGCCGAAATCGATTTGATCTTATCGCGCCATGCTAAACGTTGCGATTCTGACGGCCGCGGTTCTCGTCGGCGCCCTCTTGATCTGGCCTCGCCTTTCCAATGCACCGCTTTGGCGGGCGACGATCACGCCTCTGGCTTCCATCATCGGGAGCGGGTTCCTTGTTCTGGGGCCGATCCTTGATGTCAGCTATGGCGGATATGCTCCGCTTGTCATGCTTGGCTTATGCGCGATCGCCTATCTGTTCGGAGCCGCGATCAGGTTCAACATTGCCGACATCGACACACGCCCTGCGCCGTCTCGTTGGCTCTCAGGGCTTGAAGAGGCCTCTTCGGTTGTCCTTGCCTTCGCCTTCATCGTCTCTGTCGCCTATTATCTCAATCTCTTCGGCGCGTTTGGCATAAGCCTCACGACGCTGAACGATGCATACCACGCCAACTTGCTGACCACGGCCGTTTTCCTGCTGATCCTTTTCACGGGGGTGACGCGCGGGTTCAGCGCGCTTGAAAGGATGGAGCAGGTTTCGGTCGGGTTGAAACTGGCGATCATCGCGGGGCTGTTGGTTGGCCTCATAGTGCATTTCGGGCAGGTTACGGGTCAAGGCGCGTTGAAGTTCGATCCGCCTCAAGTCACCGGGTGGGCGGGGATAACGCTGATGGCCGGTCTGATCGTGACGGTGCAAGGGTTCGAGACATCGCGGTATCTGGGGGCGGCTTATGACGCGCCCTTGCGGATCAGGTCCATGCGGCTCGCCCAGTGGATCTCCACCGCGATCTACTGCCTCTACATCGGATTGCTGACCTATGCGTTTGACTCCGATCCGTTGTCCTTGGATGAAACGGCGATCATTGATCTGATGCAGGTTGTCGCCCCGATCCTGCCTTTGCTTCTGGTTGTCGCAGCCCTCAGCGCGCAGTTCAGCGCCGCAATCGCGGATACGAACGGCTCTGGCGGGTTGATTGCCGAGGCGACGCGAGGCCTCATCACGCAAAAGCTGGCTTATGTCGTGCTGGTTGGCATCGGTATCGTGCTGACATGGACAGCCAATATCTTTGAAATCATCAGCTATGCTTCGCGCGCCTTCGCGCTTTATTACGCGGTACAAGCAAGCATCGCCGCGATCCGCGCATCGCAACACGGGCATTCACGGCAAATGGTTGGCTTTGCGATACTCGCGCTTCTTGGTGCCGCAGTCGTCTTGTTTGGAAAGCCTGTCGAATGAAAAGCGGGCATACTTAACCTCTGCAGCGAACGGGAGCTTTGTCCCGCACAGCCGACATTCATCGCATCCAGCTGCCGAAACACCCGTCACGGCCCGGACCCTTGTCATCGTGTTGTCCTGACCGGCGCTCAACCACCCGCTGCATCATTTGGTGTAAAAGGCTGGCGCGCCCGAGCCCTCTTTCAGTTCATCCAGAAACCACGCCGCAAAACTCTTGGCGGCGATGCGGGGGCGATTGACGGATAGGAAATAGCCCTCCTTGCCCTCGATCCACGCGTCATGCGCCCGGACAAGCTGCCCGCTGTTCAGCACATGGCTCGCCAAAAGCTCGCTCACCAACGCGATGCCATTCCCGTGCAGCGCCAGTTGCAGCGCCATGCCATAGCTGTCTACCAGCACCGCAGGGTCCACCCCGTCGATCCCGGCGGCCCTGCCCCAGCTTTTCCACCCCTCGGATGTGCCGACCGTTTCGATCAGGGGCGCGTCCTCTGGCGTCCCCGCCAGATCGGGTGATTTCACGGCGATGAGGCGGTTCGGCGTCAGCTCTAGCGCGCCCTCGCCAACCTGCTTTTGCGAACCAAAGCGGATATCCACATCGGCAATCGCGATCTGGAAATCATCCGGCCAGATGGCGCTGAGGATGCGCAGGCGCAGCCCCGGATGCCGGGCGGTGAAATCGACAAGGCGCGGGGCGACGACCCATTCCGCGATGCTGACCGACATGGCAACGGTCAGCACTTGGTCCGGCGGGCCCGCCTCAAAGGTTTCGGTGGCAATCGCCAGTCGTTCCAGCGCCGCGCCAACCTGTGGCAACAGACGCCGCCCATCATCGGTGAGCGCAAGCCCACGGGGTTTTCGTATGAACAGCAAGGCCCCAAGCCGGGTTTCCAGCGCCCTGACCTGCTGGCTGACCGCCGATTGCGTCAGCCCGATTTCCGCCGCCGCCGCCGTAAAGCTGAGATGCCGCGCAGCCGCGTCAAAGGCGCGAAACCATGTGAGAGGGGGGAGCGAGCGTGCCACGGTCAATCCAGGTATTAGTGTTACTACTACCTAAGCCTGATTTTCTTTCATTTGTCAAAATCCCGGCCCCGTCCGAGAACGATTGGCGGAACAACAGGAGAGCCATCATGCAGCCGGACATCCGCAAGATCGTCACCTATGACGAAGAGGTCCTCATCGAGGGGTTCCGCCCCGCGTCAGAGCCGTGGCGCATGTTCGCCGTGGCCGCCGTGGTCCGCAATCCTTGGGCCGGTCGCTATGTCGAGGACCTGACACCAGAGATCCATGCCTATGGCCCCGTACTTGGGCAGATGCTGACAGACCGGATGATCGCCCTTGCCGGGGGCGGCGACCAGATCGAGGCCTATGGCAAGGCGGCAGTGGTGGGGCTGGACGGTGAGATCGAACACGCCTCTGGCCTGATCCACACGCTGCGGTTCGGCAATCATTACCGTCAGGCGGTCGATGCGAAATCCTATCTCGCCTTCACCAACACGCGCGGGGCGGCCAATGCCCCGATCATGGTGCCCCTGATGGACAAGAACGATGCCGGGCGCCGCTCGCATTACCTGACAATTCAGTTCGCCATCCCCGACGCGCCCCGCGCCGATGAGATTGTCGTGGTGCTGGGGGCCGCGATGAATGGCCGTCCGCATCACCGTATCGGCGACCGCTATCAGGATCTGAAGGATCTGGGACATGACGTGGACAACCCTGCCGCGGTCTGAGCGAGGCACACAAGCGGCCATCACCGCTGGGGATGGGCCATGCGTCCTGCTGCTGCACGGGGTCGGCCTGCGGGCCGAGGCGTGGGGCGCGCAGATAGAGGCGCTGTCCAAGGCCGGGTTCCGGGTCATCGCCCCGGACATGCCGGGCCATGGCGACAGCAAGACAGGGACCGGCAAAATGAGGTTGCAGGACTATACCGACAAGGCCGCGATCTGGCTAACGGACCCTGCCGTTGTCGTGGGGCATTCGATGGGCGCGATGATCGCGCTTGATCTGGCCGCGCGCCATCCCGGTCGCGTGCGGGGCGTGGCGGCGCTCAATGCCATTTTCAGGCGCAGTCCGGCGGCACGCGATGCGGTCGCGGCGCGGGCGGCGGCCCTTGACGGGGCATACGCCCCCGACCCCACCCAAACGCTGATACGTTGGTTCGAGCATGATGCCTCGCCAGAGCGGACCGCCTGCGACAGCTGGCTGCGCGGCTGCGATCCGGCGGGCTACAAGGCGGCCTATGCGGTTTTTGCCGATCAGGACGGCCCGAGTGCAGAGACCTTGAGGGGCCTGCCCATGCCCGCCCTCTTTATGACCGGCAGCGACGAGGCCAATTCGACCCCCGACATGTCCCGCGCCATGGCCGCGCAGGCCCCCAAGGGCCGCGCCGCGGTGATCGAGGGCGCGGCGCATATGATGCCGATGACCCATGTCGCAGAGGTGAACCACCACATCACGACCTTTGCGCAAGGGTGCCTGCCATGACCGATTTCACCGCCAAGGACCTGCGCCGCGCCTTTGGCAGTTTCCTGACCGGTGTGACGGTCGTGACCGCCCGTGCGCCCGATGGCTCGCCCGTGGGCTTTACCGCGAATTCGTTTTCCTCTGTCTCGCTGGAGCCGCCGCTGCTTTTGGTTTGTCCGGGCAAGGCGCTGTCATCTTTCGAGACTTTTCGCACGGCAGATCATTTCGGCGTCAGCATCCTCGCCGCGGGGCAAGAGGATGTCTCGGACATCTTCGCCAGTTCCGCGGCGGATCGGTTCGCCAAGGTTGCGCATGACGACGACCTGCACGGTGTCCCGCTTATCCGTGGGGCGGCCGCGCGGTTTTCCTGCGCGACGCATCAGGTGATCCCGGCAGGTGATCACATCATCCTTCTGGGCGAGGTACGGCATGTCGATCACGCCAACACGGCCGGGCTTGGCTATGCCGGGGGGCGCTATTTCAGCCTCGGGCCGGACAGCCGCACGCGTGAAACCGTCACCCATGGCGCCGTTCTGCGCGCCACGCATCAAACCTGAAAGGACATCCGATGGAGTTTTCGCTTTTCGCCCATGTCGAACGCCTGACGCCCGATCAATCGCATGATGTGCTTTACCGGGATTTTCTGGACCTGTGCAAAATGGCCGATGAGGGCGGGATGCGCGCCATATGGACGGGCGAACATCACGGGATGGAATTCACCATCGCGCCCAACCCGTTCCTGCCGCTGGTCGATCTGGCGCATCACACCCGCCATGTGCGCCTTGGCACTGGTACCATCATCGCACCGTTCTGGCATCCGATCCGCCTTGCCGGAGAGGCGGCAGCCGCCGATCAACTTACGGGTGGGCGCATCGAACTGGGGATCGCCCGAGGGGCCTATAGCTATGAATATGAGCGCCTGATGCCGGGGATGGATGCGTGGGATGCGGGGCAACGCATGCGCGAGATGACGCCGCTTCTGCCGCAGCTTTGGACAGGCGATTGCGCGCATGACGGCACCTATTTTTCCTTTCCCACCACAACGACCACGCCAAAGCCGATCCAGCCCGAGGGCCCGCCCATCTGGATCGCGGCGCGAGATCCCAACAGCCATGAATTCGGCGTGCAGAACGGGTTCAACATTCAGGTCACGCCGCTCTGGCAGGGCATGGATGAGGTCGAAACCCTGATGGGGCGTTTCAACGCCGCCTGTGACGGGTATGCCGGGGCGCGGCCCAAGATCATGCTGCTGCAACATACGTATGTGGGCGCCGATGCCGATGATGTGGACCGGGCCGCGCGCGAGATTGCACGCTATTACGCCTATTTCTTTGCATGGTTCAAAAATGAGCGGCCCGTGCAGCAAGGTCTGATCGAAACCCTGTCAGAGGAGGATATCGCGGCCAATCCGATGCTGGCCCCTGACAAGCTGCGCCACGATCTGACCTTTGGCACCAGGCAAGAGGTGATTGACCGGCTCAAACGGTATGAGGATATGGGCTATGACGAATTTGCCTTCTGGATCGATTCCGGCATGGACACCGAGCGCAAGCGCGCCTCGCTTGCGCGGTTCATCGACGACGTGATGCCCGCCTTTCAGTAAGGATGACCACCATGACCAGCCTCCCGCATTACCAGCTTTTCATCGACGGCGCATGGACCGACGGCGCCACGCGCCAAACACTGCACAGCCTGAACCCGGCCACCGGCGAGGCATGGGCCAGCTTTGCCTGCGCCGCTCCACAGGATGTGGACCGCGCCGTGTGCGCAGGCCGGCGCGTGCTGAACGATCCCGCATGGCGCGACATGAGCCAGACCGCGCGCGGCAAGCTGCTCTACCGGCTGGCCGATCTGGTGGAGGAGAACGCAGACACGATTGGCCGCGTCGAGACCACCGATAGTGGCAAGCTGCTGGCCGAAACCGCCAGCCAGACCGCCTATGTCGCTGAATATTATCGCTATTATGCCGGTCTGGCCGACAAGATCGAGGGCGCGGTGCTGCCCATAGACAAGCCAGACATGCATGTCTTTACCCGCCCTAGGCCCATCGGGGTGGTGGCGGCCATCGTGCCGTGGAACGCGCAAATGTTTCTGACCGCGACCAAGCTGGGACCGGCCCTTGCAGCGGGCTGCGCGGTGGTGCTCAAGGCCTCTGAGCTGGCCCCTGCCCCGATGTTCGAACTGGCCCGCCTGATCGAGCAGGCGGGCTTCCCGCCCGGTGTGGTGTCGGTCGTGACCGGGGACGCGGAAAATTGCGCCATTCCGCTGACACGCCATCCGGATGTGGACAGAATCGCCTTTACCGGCGGGCCGGACACCGCGCGCCATGTCGTGCGCAACTCGGCTGATAATTTCGCTGTGACCTCGCTGGAACTGGGCGGGAAATCCCCCATTCTGGTGTTTGAGGATGCCGATCTGGACGGCGCAGCGAACGGGCTCATCGCGGGCAATTTCGGCGCCTCAGGCCAAAGCTGTGTGGCAGGGTCACGCGGGCTGGTACAACGCCCGGTGTTTGAGGAATTGATGGCCCGGATCGAGGCAAAGGCAGCCGGCATTGTCGTCGGCGATCCGCTGTCGCCCGAGACCCATATGGGGCCGCTTTGCACGCAGGCACAGCTGCGCCGGATCGAGGACACGCTGAAGACCGCGCAGGCAAAAGGCGCGCGCATTCGCTTTGGCGGCGACGTGCCTGATCGGCCTGGATTTTACATGCCCCCGACGCTGGTGGAATGCAGCGGGCCAGAAACTGAAACATTGAAGGTCGAGATGTTTGGCCCGGTGATGTCTCTCTTGCCCTTTGATACAGAGGAAGAGGCCATCGCGCTGGCCAATGACACGCCTTACGGGCTTGGATCAGGGGTGTTCACGCAAAATCTGGCACGGGCGCATCGCGTGTCGGACCGGCTGCACGCGGGCATCTGCTGGGTGAATACCTACCGCGCCATTTCGCCGATCGCGCCCTTTGGCGGGTTCAATCAATCGGGCTATGGCCGCGAGGCGGGGATCGACGCGGTGCTGGACTACACCCGGACCAAAACAACATGGATCAGCACGTCACAGGCCCCGATGGCGAACCCATTCGTCATGCGCTAGATCCGGGTGGCAACAATACCAGCTCGGACAGTTTTGCATAGAAGGGCGCGTGGTGATCCAGATAGTCCCGCAGATGCGGCTCTCGCTCTGCCAGTGCGTCGAATTCGACCTCTTTGCGCAGCATCTCTTCGGGGTCTGCCGTGCGGATACCCGACGAGGTGCGCGCCTCTTCATGCCACGCGCTGACATGTTCCCATTCCTTGGGCGGGTCCTGCCAGTCAAAGGCCGCCGCGTTATACTCCAGCCCGATGGCATCCCAGTAGAGACGCATCGTGCCGCGCGGGTCGGCGCGCACGCTTTCGGCGTCGATGACCACGGGATTCAGCCCCGCGTCGCGCGCCGCCTCATAAAGCCGCCATTGCGCCTCTATCCCCACCTCCTGCAGCGCGAAATGCGGGTCCAGTTTGTGATAGCTCAGGATCGACGCCATCGGAGAGCGAATGAGAAAGCTGTGCGTGATCTCGGCCATGAACTCCGCGTCCGACAGCAATCCGGGCATGACGTAATAGGCCATATCCTTGAAAAATACCGGCCCCTCGCCCGCCATTTCGCGCAGCATGGCGCGGATGCCCGCGTAATCGGTGGGATGGTCCGGCACAGGGGTGAAGCCGGGAAAGTCACGCCCCTGCCCGATGTAATAGTCATGCATGAACGGCTCGTGCAAACAGCGCAGGTCGCCGCGTTCGCGCATCACCCGTTCCGTGGCGGTCGACATCGAGCGCGGATGCGCCCAAAGCGCGATGATTTTGTGCATGGCATCCCCCTTTGGCCCTATCCTACACAGGCGCGGGTCCAAGCACTATATCCCGCGCCATGGCACGGACACTCATCATCGCAGGGGTGGGTGGCGGCCCTCGGTCCGAGCCGCCTTACCCGTTCAAAAGTCGAAGAGATCTTCGAGAAAGCCCCCGCGCTTTTTCTTGCGGCGGCCGTAATCGTCGTCAGAGGAATACCCGCGCGATTCGCGGCGCGGCTCTGGTGCCGGGGCGGCCTGCGGGGCGGAGCGTTCGATGATCTTGTCCAGCTCACCACGATCCAGCCAGACACCCCGGCAGGTCGGGCAAAAATCTATTTCCACACCGGTGCGGTCCGTCATCTGAAGCGTGTCGCCATCCACTGGGCATTTCATATCAAAGGCTCCCTTTCTCTAGTTGAACCATAGACATGTGGGGATGCGGACGGCCCATCGCAAGACAGGCCGCGCCACCCGCGACCGCCTATCGCACCACATGCACGGCACAGGGCGCTTGGCGCACGACCTGCTGCGCGGTGGAACCAAGGAAAATATCCTGCATACCGGGCCGGTGGCTGGCGATCACGATGCAATCCACCTCGTGCTGGGTGGCGTGATCGACGATAGTTTTACCGGAATGGCCATCCACCAGCATGCCTTCGGCATTTGGGATGCCCGAAGCGATCTCGGCCAGCTCGGCTTTGATCGCCTTGCGGCTCTCATCCATGTATTCAGCGGGCACATAGGAGACGACATAGGCCGGGATCTGTTCGATCACGTGGATGATCAGGATCTTGCCATCCTCATCACAAAGCAGCTTTGCCACCTCCAGCGCGCCAGCGGCGTCGCGGTCATTGTCAAAAGAGACGGGCACCATGATGGTCTTGTACATCGGAGACCTCCTTGTTGATGTCTGTTTGACCCTGCCATGCAGCCCGATCGGGCGCATTGACATGGATCACGCATCACCATGAAGCGGTGTTCGGTCAGGCGTTGCCGTCGGGCACCCGCCGGATCTGAACGCCATCGATCTTCCAGCCGTCTTGTCCGGGGATCATGTCGTAATCCAGCTCATAGAATACGCCATCGCCATCGCGGATCAGCACGCCCTGACGCAGGGTGCCGCCGATCTGCTCTGCCGCCAGAAACTGCACCTCGGCGGGGCGCCAGACCATCGGATAGCCGGATTGCACCATCTCGCCGAACCGGTCCGGCCCGCCAAAGATGCGTTTGATATTGGGGCTGGCATAGGAGAAGGCGGTTTCGAAATCGTCCTGCTGGAACGCGGCGATCTGGTCTGAAATGACCTGTCGCGCAGCGTCATCCGCCCGTGCGGGCAGCGCCAAAATCAACAGCGCCGCACATGTCAAAAGCAAGGATTTCATCGCATCTCTCCCCGTGATCCATAAAACAGACATAGACTGGGCGCTGCAGTCTTCAAACGGCTCACCGGCCCGGACCCCTCAGAGATGCCTTGGCATCCTCCCTGGTCCGGGCCAGTCCCCCATTTATGGGGAGCCGTTGAAAACGCCTTTGTTTATCCAGACGACAAGGCCCGCGCCTTGATCCGGATCAGATGGATCAAGACCCGTCCTGCTGCAGGCTGCGCAGATAGGCGACCAGATCGGCCATCGGTTCCGTGGTCATGACCGGCTGGCCCGACGCCGTGCGCAGGGTTTCGGGCGGGCCCGCGCCGAACACCTCACCATAGACCGGCATCATGGAGCCATGCGACAAAACCGGGTCGCGCCCGTCGATCCGCCAGATGACATCGCGCAGGGGAAAGACGCCATCATTCTTGGCCTCAAGCTGACGCAGATCGGCCGGGCGGATCACCAGAACAGGGCGCATCGCGCCATCACCGTCGGCGCCGTCTCCGTGGCAGGCGACGCAATAGCGCGTATAAAGCGCCTTGCCAGCGGTCACGTCGCCGGGGGTAGTGACATCATCGGCCTGTGCGGCCGAAGCCACGATTGCCCCCATAAGTGCCAATATGCTTGGTATGCGTGTGTCCATGTGAATACCCTCCTGAAATGCGGCCCCCTCGCGACGACAATCCAAAGCATGTCGGCGCGCGCGGCGCATTGATCTGGATCAGCCATACGTCCCGTGTCACGGTGGGACAAGTCAGACACCGCGCAAGGACAAAGAAACATGCCCGCAAATACCGCCTATGCCCTGATCATGCTGCTGGCCGGGATCGGTATTCCGATCCTTGCCGCGCTCAATGCCGCGTTGGGCGTGCGCCTGGGCTCTCCGGTCATGGCGGCGGCGATCCTGTTTCTTGTGGCCTTGGCGGCTACGCTGGCGGTGATGGCAGTCTACCGCCCACCAACACCGGGCATGGGCCTAGCCGGATCACCGCGGCACCTGTTTCTGGCGGGGCTTCTGGTGGCGTTTTATGTGCTGTCGATCACGTTCATCGCGCCGCATTTCGGGGTCGGAAACGCGGTGTTTTTCGTCCTGCTGGGGCAATTGGTTTCGGCTGCACTGATTGACCATTTCGGTCTTTTCGGCGCGCGGCCCGATACCCTTTCGCTGACCCGCATCTCGGGGATCGCCCTCATGGCGGCGGGCGTGTTCCTGACCCAGCGGGCCTGAGGTATCAGTTCAAGCTCAGCGACGACACCTGCGCGCGGATGCTGCTGTCGGTGTCGTCGCTGTCACCCGACACGGCCAGCCCCACCAGCGACGTCGCGCTCCCGCCAAAGGCCCGGCGGTAGTCACGCTCCAGATCGACGTTTTCGCTGGCGCTGCCCGTCCCGGCGGCGCGCAGCACCACGGTCTTGCCGCGTGCACCCAGATAGGGGCTAGACAGCATGGCCCCCTGGCGATGATCGCCGCCCCAGACATAGACCAGCACCCGCACGTCATCATGTCTCAAAAGCCGCCGAACAGAGGTGCCGCTCAGGCGCTGTGCCTCCTCATCGGGCAGAAACACGAAATAGAGCGCAAGATTGCGATCATCCCCGCCCTTTTGGGTCAGGTCGGTGCCCGGCACGCTTTGCGAGACTTGCCAGCGCCAAGACGCGGTGTCAGAGGCCCATAAGGATTGAGGCACCTTGCGATAGAGCAAGGACACGCTGCCATCCGACGTCACACCCAGCGTTCCACCCTGTTGGGCATAGCTATTGGTCGAAAAGAGTGAGAATTTCTGGTTTTTCCAGCTGCCGTCAAACGTGATTTGTTTGGCAAGCGCGGGGCCGCAGGCAAGGGTTGCGGCAAGGGCGATACCGGATAGCAGACGCATAATGGACCTCCTCTTGGACTTGCCTTAGGTAGCAGCGCGCGCCATCCGGGCCAATAACCTTGCCGTGATCGGTTTATGCCTGACCCGCCAGCCGCTTCGCCAGATCCCATGCAGCGGGATCGACGGCGACCGGATCGGCGGGCATCCGTGCGGCACCGGGCATGCGCGCGCCCTCATCGCGGCCAATCGCGCCCTCGACCTGTGCAAGCCGCTCGAAAAACGCACCCGACGTGGCGGGATCCATCAGCAGGTAATATTCGCCGATATCATGCGGTGCGCCGGTGGGCGCCTTGAGCGGCTCGATATCCACGCTGGCGCGGCTGCCGGTCATGCCTGCAACCAGCAGTTCGGCCATCAGCCCAAAGCCCCAGCCCTTGTAGCCACCCATGCTGACCAACGAGCCCTTAAGCGCCGCCTCGGGGTCTGTGGTCGGCTTCCCTTCGGCATCAAGCGCCCAACCCTCGGGGATGCTCTCGCCCGCTGCCTTGGCCATCGTGATCTTGCCAAGCGCCACGGTGGTCGTCGACTGATCAAAGAGCATGGCGATGCCGCCCTGCCCGTCCGGCACGGCAAAAGACATCGGGTTGGTGCCGATGGCGCGATGCTTGCCACCCGGCGGGGCAACAATGGGGCTGGCATTGGTCATGCCCAGCACGGTGAAGCCCTCACGCGCGATTTGGGCTGTGAAAAACCCAAGCGACGTGCAGGTATGGCCATGCCCCACTGCAAGGCTCGCCACGCCATTCTCGCGCACCGCTGCGATGGCGTCGGGCAGCGCACGAGCAAAGGCAGGCTGTGCAAAGCCCGCTTTCGCATCGACCACCACAGCGCCGGGGCGCACGCGCTGCACCTCTGGCTCGGCATCGCCCTTGACGCGGCCGCTCTCAAGCTGGAGGCAATAGCTTTCGAGGTAGTAAAGACCGCAAATCCGATTGCCCAGACCCTCGGCCTCGCGCACCGCGCGGGCCACATCCGCCGCGACCCAGCCCACAGCGCCGTGACGCATCAGCGCCGCCTTGGCCACAGCTTCGATCTCATTCAGTGCAACCTGCATGTATGCTCCTGTCATGCTTGAGGCGGGTCTTTGCCCTGCCGAATTAGTGTGTAACGATCCTGCCGCTATCAAGCTTCACCACGCGGTCCATGCGCGCCGCCAGATCCAGATTATGCGTGGCGATCAGCGCCGCCAGACCGGTACCGCGCACCAGCTCCATCAGCGCGCCAAAGACCTGATCCGACGTGGCGGGATCAAGATTGCCCGTCGGCTCATCCGCCAGCAAAAGGCGCGGCGCATTGGCCAGCGCCCGGCAAAAGGCGACGCGCTGTTGCTCGCCGCCCGACATGGCGCCAGGGCGATGCCCGGCCCGGCCCGCCACGCCCACGCGCGCCAGCAGATCCTGAGCGCGCGCCTCGGCCTCGGCCCGGGGCACACCATTGGCCAGTTGCGGCAGCACGATGTTCTCGGCGGCGGAAAATTCGGGCAGCAGATGGTGGAACTGATACACGAACCCCACCTCCTGACGTCGCACCACCGTGCGCCGCCGATCGCCCAGCCCGGTCATATCCACGCCGCCGATCTCAACGGTGCCACTGTCGGACGTGTCGAGCAGCCCCGCGATATGCAGCAACGTCGATTTACCCGCACCCGACGGCGCCACCAGCGCCACCAGCTCGCCGGACTTTAGCGTCAAGTCGGCCTCGTCCAG
>CBFHML010000069.1:0-19814 GCA_965656855.1 Roseovarius sp. | reverse complement strand
CCCCTCCTGAGACGACGTATCAGATCAGGCCCGGACCACATTGGTTCGGCAGAAAAAACACCATGCCGCCAGCGATTGCAACCCTCGAGGCGGCATTTTCGCACAGCGGCGCGTCACCGCGATCAGAAGCCCATGACCATGCTTTCAAGGGCTTGCTTCTCCATCGACAGTTCCTCAAGCCGCGCCTTGACCACGTCACCCAGAGTAACCATGCCCACAAGCTTGCCTTGCTCCACCACTGGCATGTGACGAAACCGGCCCTCGGTCATCTTGGCCAGAACGCTGACAGCGCTTTCGGTCTTGTCACAGCAGACCGGGTCGGGTGTCATCAGATCGCTCACCCGGTCATCCAGACAATTGTTGCCGATAACCGCCAGCGCGCGCACGATGTCACGCTCTGACAGGATGCCGACCGCGGTGATGCCATCCTCGGATACGATCAGGCCACCGATGCGGTGCTCGGCCAGAAGTCGCGTTGCCTCCGTCACCTTGCTGTCAGGCGTCACGAGGACAATCTGATCGGACGCCTTGGCCTTGAGAATCTGCTGAACAATCATTGACGGCCCTCCCCTTCGAAATAAAGTTGCCTGTAAACAAGGTCTGACAGAATTTTATGTCTGTCAAGCTTGACCTTCGAGGCGCTGCACCTCTGCGCGGATCTTCTCTGACAGGGCCAAGGCAAAACGGTTCATGCGTTCCAGCCGGCGATCATCGGCATGACGCACCAAGTAAAAACTGCGCGTCAGGCTGAAGTGTTCCGTCAGGATCTTCTTTACGCCCGGGATCCAGGGCAGCGCGAAATCATGCACGATCCCCACGCCACCGCCCCGCTTGATCCAGTTGCTCTGAACGGAAACCGAGTTCGAAGCGAGGGTCACGCGCTCCAGCCCGGTTTCGCCAAGATAGTCGAGTTCCTTGTCGAAAATCATGTCGGGGATATAGCCGACGATCCGGTGCGCCTTGAGATCCTCCAGCGTTTCGATCGGCGGGCTTTGCCGCAGATACCAGCGCACAGCGGCGAGATGCAGTTTGTAATCAGTGATCTTTTGCACCGTCAGGCGCCCGGCCGAGGGCGGACTGACCGCGATCACCATATCCGCCTCGCGCCGCGTCAGGTTGAACACACGCGGCAGGGCGACAAGCTGAATGTCCAGATCCGGGTTTTCCGCTGCAATCTCGGTACAGACCTGCGGCAAGAGGTAATTCGCCACCCCGTCCGGTGCGCCGATGCGGATCTGCCCCGACAGGCCACCCGCCTGCCCGGCCATTTCCTCAGCGGCCTCTTGCATCGCCTGCTCTGCGCGTTCTGCATGCCCAAGCAGGCGCTGCCCCGCATCCGTCAGCGCATAGCCCGTGGGCGATTTGGCGAACAGTGGCGCTGACAGCTTGTCCTCTAGCCGGGCCACCCGCCGCCCCACCGTGGCCGGGTCCAGCTTGAGCGTGCGCCCCGCCGCCGACAGGCTTTCTTGCCGTGCCACGGCCAGAAACACCTTCATATCGTCCCAACTCGCGTCCATTGGCCACCCTTTGCAAAAATGCATGTCCCTTTTGGGATATTGCCTCTTTTACCAAGAATTTTGCAACGCTAACCTGCGCGCAAACGCAGGAGGATGCAGCATGGACGAACTGACACATTATATCGGCGGCGAGCGGGTCAACGGAACCTCGGGCCGTTTTTCGGATGTTTTCAACCCCGCCACAGGCGAAGTGCAGGCGAAATGCCCGCTGGCCAGCGTCGGGGAATTTGCCAAAGCCGTCGAGATCGCTCAGGCGGCACAGCCCGCATGGGCCGCCACCAACCCGCAGCGTCGCGCGCGGGTGATGATGAAATTCGTCCATCTGCTCAACCGCGACATGGACAAGCTGGCCGAAAAGCTCAGCTCTGAGCATGGCAAGACCTTTCCCGATGCCAAGGGCGACGTGCAGCGTGGTCTTGAGGTGGTCGAATATTGCATCGGTGCGCCCGAACTGCTCAAGGGCGAATATACCGACAGCGCGGGCCCCGGCATCGACATGTATTCAATGCGCCAGCCGCTTGGCGTGACGGGGGGCATCACGCCCTTCAACTTCCCCGCCATGATCCCGATGTGGATGTTCGCGCCCGCCATCGCCTGCGGCAACGCCTTTATCCTCAAACCAAGCGAGCGGGACCCCTCGGTGCCGATCATGCTTGCCGAACTGATGGAAGAGGCAGGTCTGCCAACCGGCATTTTGCAGGTGGTCCAAGGGGATAAAGAAGCCGTCGACGCGATGCTCGACCATCCCGTGGTCCAGTCCATCGGCTTTGTCGGGTCCACCCCCATCGCCGAATATATCTACGGGCGTGGCTGTTCCAACGGCAAGCGCGTGCAGTGTTTTGGCGGCGCCAAGAACCACATGATCATCATGCCCGACGCCGATATGGATCAGGCGGCAGACGCCCTTATCGGGGCAGGCTACGGTGCGGCTGGCGAACGCTGCATGGCGATTTCCGTGGCCGTCCCGGTGGGCGACGAGACCGCAGACCGCCTCATTGAAAAGCTGGTGCCGCGTATCGAAAAGCTGAAAGTCGGCCCCTACACGGCTGGCAATGACGTGGATTACGGCCCAGTCGTCACGTCCGAGGCCAAGCAGAAAATCCTCGGTCTGGTGCAATCGGGCCTCGATCAGGGTGCGGAACTGGTGGTCGACGGGCGCGATTTCTCGCTTCAGGGCTACGAGGACGGTTTCTTTGTCGGCCCGCACCTGTTCGACAAGGTGACACCCGACATGGACATCTACCAGCAAGAGATCTTCGGGCCAGTCCTGTCGACCGTGCGCGCCAAATCCTATGAAGAGGCGCTTGGCCTTGCGATGGATCACGAGATGGGCAACGGCACCGCGATCTTTACCCGCGACGGCGACGCGGCCCGCGATTTTGCCAACCGGATCAATGTGGGCATGATCGGCATCAACGTGCCAATCCCGGTGCCACTCGCCTATCACACCTTTGGCGGCTGGAAAAAATCGGTCTTTGGCGATCTCAACCAGCACGGACCGGACGCGTTCAAGTTCTACACGCGCACCAAGACGGTCACCGCGCGCTGGCCATCGGGCATCAAAGAAGGTGGCGAATTCAACTTCAAGCCCATGGAATAAAACGGCTTTGGGGCGCGGCACATGCTGCGCCCCGTCTTTGTGATCAACCGGGGCTTGCCAAATCAGCCCTTTCCCCGCTCTGATGGAAAAAAGAGCGGAGGGACCATGCAAGACCCGGCTTTCACCATCGGCATCGAAGAGGAGTACCTGCTTGTCGATCGCGACAGCCTCGCGCTGTCAGAGGCACCAGAGGCCCTGATGGCGGCCTGTGCACAAGAACTGCAGGATCAGGTCGCGCCCGAATTCCTCAAATGCCAAATAGAAATCGGCAGCAAGGTTTGCGCCACCGTGACCGAGGCCCGAGACGATCTGCGCCGGTTGCGCAGCACCGTGTCACGCGAGGCGGCCAAGCATAACCTCACGCCGATTGCCGCCTCTTGTCATCCGTTTGCCGATTGGCGCGAACAGCACCACACCGACAAGGACCGCTATAACGCGCTATCGTCCGATCTGGCGGGCGTGGTGCAGCGTATGCTGATCTGCGGGATGCATGTGCATGTGGGCATCCAGGACGCGGATCGCCGCGTCGACCTGATGAACCAGCTCAGTTATTTCCTGCCGCATCTGCTGGCGCTGTCGACCTCCTCACCGTTCTGGCAGGGGCGCGATACCGGGCTGGACAGTTATCGCCTGACCGTGTTCGACAACCTGCCCCGCACCGGCCTGCCACCCCGAATGGAAAGTTTTTCGGAATTCGAGCGCGCGGTCCGCGTGCTGACAGAGGTGGGCGTGATCGAGGACAGCTCGAAAATCTGGTGGGACCTGCGCCCCTCCTCGCGTTTTCCCACGATAGAATCGCGGATCTGCGATGTGCAGCCACGGCTGGAACATACGCTGATGCTTGCCGCGCTGACGCAGGCGATCACCCGCATGCTGTGGCGTCTGGCCAAGAACAATCAACGCTGGCGCATCTATGAGCGGTTTCTGGTCAGCGAAAACCGTTGGCGCGCGCAGCGGTATGGCATCCGCGAAGGGCTGATCGACTTTGGCCGCGGAGAGATCGTACCGATGGCGGAGTTGATCGAGGAACTGATCGAGTTGCTGGAGCAAGACGCGCTCTATTTCGAAAGCCGCGCGGAAATCGAAACCGCGCGCGACGTTTTGCGCAGCGGCACCTCGGCCACGCGGCAGCGGTCCGCCTATGCCCAAGCACGCCAGAACGGCGGCGATCATGATGCGGGGCTGGCGGCGGTGGTGCGTCACCTGATCGAGGAGTTTCACGCAGACCTGTGAGAGGGGTCGCACGGAATTTTCAAAAATTCCGATCCGTTTTCTTGCAAGAAAACGGCGCCCAGCCGGATCACCTTCGCGTGAAAACCCTGCGTTTCCTGCCTGCCCCCCTAGCGTTCGGTCACGATCCGCCCCATGTCATCTGCAAACCCGCACGAGACCACAGGTGACCCATGAGCATATCCCGCTTTTCCCGCCGCACGGCACTTCTTGGCGCGGCTGCCGCCCTTGTCACGCCGTCACTGCTTCGCGCGCAGGACGGCGACGTGACCACACGGCGCAATGCGTCGTCCTTTGTCACCCGCGACTGGCAGGATCATTTCAGCGATCTGGGTGTCGGACGCATCGTGTGCGACATCGACAGCCGCGCCTTGCACCACTGGGACAGCGACGGCACCTATACGCTCTACCCCTCTTCCGTGCCCCTGACCGAAGAGTTGACGCGCCGCGGCTATACCGAGATCGTCCGCAAAAAGGTCGGCCCGACATGGACCCCGACCGCGTCGATGAAGGAACGCGACCCCACTCTGCCCGATTTCATGGAGGCCGGTCCCGGCAACCCGCTTGGCAGTCATGCGATGTATCTCGACTGGCCCGCCTATCTGATCCATGGCACGCATGACACGCGCAAGATCGGGCGGCGGTCCTCATCCGGCTGCATCGGGCTTTATAACCGTCATATCGAAGAGCTTTTTGCCAAAACGGCCATCGGCACCAAAGTTCGCCTGCTCTGACACCCCTTTTCGCGCCCGGCGCGGACTTGCAATTCTGGCCCGACGCCTGCTAATTTAACGCATGTTCAATTAGCGGCACTGTCAGGGGGGAACCGCGATGGATTTCGCGCTGAGCGAGGAACAGACGGCCATTTTCGACATGGCGCAGGCCTTTGGCCAGGACCGGATCGCGCCCAATGCGCGCGACTGGGAAAAGGCGGGGACTATCCCCAAGGACTTTTGGCCCGAAGTGGGCGAGCTTGGCTTTGGCGGGCTCTATGTCAGCGAGGCGTCGGGCGGTGCGGGGCTCAGCCGGCTTGAGGCCACATTGGTGTTCGAGGCGCTGTCGATGGCCTGCCCATCGGTTGCGGCGTTTTTGTCGATTCACAACATGTGCGCCCGGATGATCGACACTTTCGGCAGCGAAGAAATGAAGGCCCGCGTGCTGCCAAATGCCATCCCGATGAAAACCTTTCTGTCCTATTGCCTGACAGAGCCGGGATCAGGCTCTGACGCGGCCGCACTCAAGACCCGCGCCGAGCGCACGAACGAGGGCTACCGGCTAAACGGGACCAAGGCGTTCATCTCGGGCGGGGGATATTCCGACGCCTATATCGTCATGGCCCGCACCGGTGGCGACGGCCCCAAAGGCATCTCGACCGTCTATGTCGAGGACGGCACCGAGGGGCTGAGTTTTGGCGGGTTAGAGGATAAAATGGGCTGGCGCAGTCAGCCGACAGCACAGGTGCAATTTGACGATTGCAACATTTCTGCCGAAAATCTGGTTGGAGAAGAGGGGAAAGGTTTCACATATGCGATGAATGGCCTTGATGGTGGCCGTCTGAACATCGCGGCGTGTTCGCTGGGTGCCGCACAGCAGGCGCTGGACCAAACCAAGACCTATATGAAAGAGCGCCGCGCCTTTGGGCAGTCGCTTGACCAATTTCAGGCGCTGCAATTCCGCCTTGCCGATATGGAAATAGAGCTTCAGGCCGCGCGCACCTTTCTGCGGCAGGCCGCGTGGAAGCTGGACACCGACGCGCCGGACGCGACCAAGTTCTGCGCGATGGCCAAAAAGTTCGTCACCGAGGCCGGCAGCCGCATCGTCAATCAATGCCTGCAACTGCATGGCGGCTACGGATATCTGGCCGATTACGGTATCGAGAAGCTGGTGCGCGATCTACGCGTGCACGAGATCCTCGAAGGGACGAATGAGATCATGCGCCTGATCGTGGCGCGGCAGATGCTGGCAGAAACATGAGCGACATTTCAATCCGCCAGACCGGGCACGCGGGCCGCATCACCCTGACCCGGCCCAAGGCGCTGAATGCCGTCACCCACGACATGTGCCTCGCCATCGAGGCGGCGCTGGATGACTGGCGGAACAACGACAGCGTCAAGCTCGTCATCATCGACAGCGAGGGCGACAAGGCATTCAGCGCCGGGGGCGACATCCAGCTGCTCTATGAGACCGGACGCGCGGGTGATTTTGCCTATGGCCAGCGGTTTTGGCGCGACGAATACCGCCTGAACGCCAAGATCGCCGAATATCCCAAGCCCTACATCGCCTTTATGCACGGCTTTAGCATGGGCGGCGGCGTGGGCATTTCCTGCCACGGCTCGCACCGGATCGTATGTGAGACCAGCCAGATCGCCATGCCGGAATGCGGCATCGGCCTTGTGCCGGATGTGGGTGGGTCTCTGCTATTGGCGCGGGCGCCGGGGCGGTTGGGCGAATATCTGGGCCTGACGACTGCGCGCATGGGGCCGGGTGATGCGATCTATGCAGGGTTCGCCGACAGTTTCCTGCCGGAAACACGCTGGCCCGACCTGATCGCAGAGCTTGAAGAAACGGGCGACGCGGGCCTGATCGATAGCGCAAGAATGACCGAACCGGGCGGGCGTCTGTCCACCTCTCGGGCCGAGATCGACGCGCTTTTCGATCAGGACGACCTCAGCGGCATCGTGCATGCGCTGGACGGCGCCCCCGGTGACCTGCCCCAATCCGCGCTGGCCGCGATGCATCGCAACTCACCGCTCGCCATGACCTGCGCGGTCCGGATGATCCGGCATCTGCGCGATGCAAAAGCCGATATTCGCCACGCGCTCGATCTGGAATATCGCTTTACCCATCGTGCCATGGAACATGGGGATTTCCTAGAAGGGGTCCGCGCCGCCGTGATCGATAAGGACCGCAGCCCCGACTGGCAGCATGATCTGAAAACCCCGCCAAACGAGGCCGCGACGCACATGTTGCAGCCCTTGGGCGAAGACGCCCTGACATTCGACCAAAAGGAAGACAACGCATGAAAATCGGCTTTATCGGACTGGGCAACATGGGCGCGCCGATGGCGGCCAATCTGGCGCAGGCAGGCCACGAGGTCGCAGGCTTTGACATGGCCGAGGTCGCGGTAGAGGGCGTCACGCTCAAGTCCAGCGCGGCAGAGGCGGCGCAAGGGGCCAACGTGGTGATCACGATGCTGCCCAACGGCGATATCCTGCAAAAGGTCGCGTCCGAGATTGTCCCGATGATGCCGGCCGGTGCCGTGTTTCTCGACTGCTCTACCGTTGATGTGGACAGCGCCCGCGCGGTCGCCGATATGGCGGCGAAAGCTGGGCTTGGTGCTCTGGATGCGCCCGTGTCGGGTGGCATCGGCGGCGCACAGGCGGGCACGCTGACCTTTATGGTGGGCGGCGACGCAGCCGCCTTTGAGACGGCCAAGCCGCTGTTTGATATCATGGGCCAAAAGGCCGTGCATTGCGGCCCCTCGGGCAACGGGCAAGCCGCCAAGATCTGCAACAACATGATCCTTGGCGCGACCATGATCGTCACCTGCGAGGCCTTTGCGCTTGCGGACAAGCTGGGGCTGGACCGGCAAAAGATGTTCGACGTGGTCTCGACCTCGTCGGGCTATAGCTGGTCGATGAACGCCTACTGCCCTGCCCCCGGCATCGGCCCGACCTCGCCTGCCGATAACGGCTACACGCCCGGTTTTGCCGCTGACCTGATGCTCAAGGACCTGCGTCTTGCCATGCAGGCCGCCGAGGGTGCGGACGCCGACACACCGATGGGACAGGCCGCGATGCAGCTTTACACGCAGTTCGTCGAAAACGAAGACGGCGCCGGGCGTGATTTCTCGGCCATGCTGCCCCGGTTCGAGCGGCGCGTGCGCGGCTAAGTCCCGTCTATTCCGCCGCCACGTTTCGGACTGTCAGCATGTCTTTCAGATAGCGCCCGGTGTGGCTGCGCTCGACCTTGGCGACATCCTCTGGCGTGCCCACGGCCACAACCTCGCCGCCGCCATCGCCACCTTCGGGGCCGATGTCGATCAGCCAATCCGCCGTTTTCACCACGTCCAGATTGTGCTCGATCACCACGACCGTATTGCCACTTTCTACAAGCTCATGAAGCACTTCGAGAAGTTTCTTCACGTCCTCGAAATGCAGGCCTGTGGTTGGCTCGTCGAGAATATAGAGCGTCCGCCCGGTCGAGCGTTTGGCAAGCTCCTTACTCAACTTCACGCGCTGCGCCTCACCGCCTGACAGCGTCGTCGCCTGCTGTCCGACCTTGATATAGCCAAGACCAACACGCATCAGCGCATCCATCTTTTCACGGATCGACGGCACCGCCTTGAAGAACTCTTGCGCGTCTTCGACCGTCATATCAAGAACGTCCGCTATGCTCTTGCCTTTGAAGGTTATTTCCAAAGTTTCGCGGTTGTAGCGCGCGCCTTTGCAGGTCTCGCAGGTGACGTACACGTCCGGCAAGAAATGCATCTCGATCTTGATGACACCATCGCCCTGACAGGCCTCACAGCGCCCCCCCTTCACATTGAAGGAAAAGCGCCCGGGCTTGTACCCGCGCGCCTTGGCCTCTGGTAGCCCCGCAAACCAGTCGCGGATCGGGGTAAATGCCCCTGTATAGGTCGCCGGGTTCGAGCGCGGCGTGCGTCCGATGGGGCGCTGATCGATATCGATCACCTTGTCCAGATGCTCCAGCCCCTTGATCGTCTCACAGGGCGCAGGCGTCTGGCGCGCGCCATTCAGCGCCATGGATGCCGTCTTGAACAGCGTTTCGATGGTCAGCGTGGATTTGCCACCCCCCGAAACCCCAGTGACACAGACGAATTTCCCAAGCGGAAACGTGGCGTCGATTGATTTAAGGTTATTCCCTTGCGCCTTGATAACCTTGATAGATTTCTTGTTACCCTTGCGCCGTTTCGCCGGCACCGCGATCTCTCGCACACCCGACAGATATTGCCCGGTGACAGATCCCGCATCCGACGCGACCTGATCCGGCGTGCCATGACTGACCACCTCGCCACCATGCACACCCGCGCCCGGCCCGATATCAAAGACGTAATCGGCGGTGCGGATCGCCTCTTCGTCATGTTCGACCACGATCACGGTATTCCCCTGATCGCGCAGGTTCTGCAACGTCTGCAATAGCCGCCCGTTATCGCGCTGATGCAGGCCGATCGACGGCTCGTCGAGCACATACAGCACTCCTGTCAGACCGCTGCCGATCTGGCTGGCAAGCCTGATCCGCTGGCTCTCTCCGCCCGACAGCGTGCCCGCCGCCCGGCTGAGCGTGAGGTATTCCAGACCCACATTGTTGAGAAAGCCAAGCCGCTCACGGATCTCCTTGAGGATCGCGTGGGCAATCTCGTTTTTCTGCGATGTCAGGTGCTCGGGCACGGTCTGGCACCAGTCAAATGCCTCACGGATCGACATCTGCACAACCTTGCCCACATGCAGCCCGGCGATGCGCACAGCCAGCGCCTCTTCTCGCAGGCGATAGCCATCGCAGGTGCCACAGGGGCGATTGTTCTGATAGCGCTCGAATTCCTCGCGAATCCAGCTGGAATCCGTCTCACGGTACCGCCGCTCCATATTGGGGATCACCCCCTCAAAGCTGCGGCTGACATTATACACGCGGCCGCCCTCATCATAGCGAAACGGGATTTCCTCATCGCCAGAGCCATAGAGGAACACCTGCTTCACATGCGCGGGCAGATCCTTCCAACGGGCCTTGCGGTCAAATTCGTAATGCTTGGCGATGGCCTCGATCGTTTGCAGGAAATACGGGCTTTTGCCCTTGCGCCATGGGGCGATGGCACCATCAGCGATCCGCAACTGCTCATCGGGCACAACCAACCGCTCATCAAAGAAAAGCTCGACCCCCAGACCATCACAATCCGGGCAGGCCCCAAAGGGCGCATTAAAGGAAAACAACCGCGGTTCGATCTCGGGGATGGTAAACCCACTGACAGGACAGGCGAATTTCTCACTGAACGTGGTGCGCTCCGGCTCGCCCTCCTTGGGCGCGCTCTCGAATATGGCGATACCATCGGCCAGATCCAGCGCCGTGCGAAAACTGTCAGCAAGCCGCGTTTCCAGCCCGTCCTTAACCACGACCCGGTCCACGACCACGTCGATATCGTGGCGGAATTTCTTGTCGAGTGTCGGCGGCTCGTCCAGATCGTAGAACGCTCCATCAACCTTGACCCGCTGAAAGCCCTGCTTGCGCAGTTCCAGAAACTCCTTGCGATACTCGCCCTTGCGGTCCCGCACGATGGGCGCCAGCAGATAGCCGCGCGCGCCCTCCTCCATCGCCATCACCCGGTCGACCATATCCTGCACCTGCTGCGCCTCGATGGGCTTGCCGGTGGCGGGCGAATAGGGCGTGCCAACGCGGGCATATAACAGGCGCATATAGTCGTAGATCTCGGTGACCGTACCAACGGTCGACCGCGGGTTCTTGCTGGTGGTTTTCTGCTCGATGGAAATCGCCGGGCTGAGACCCGCGATATGGTCCACATCGGGCTTTTGCATCATATCGAGGAACTGCCGCGCATAGGCCGACAGACTCTCGACATAGCGGCGCTGCCCCTCGGCGTAGATCGTATCAAACGCAAGGCTCGACTTGCCAGAGCCCGACAGCCCGGTGATCACCACAAGCTCATTGCGAGGGATATCGACATCGATCCCCTTGAGATTGTGCTCACGCGCGCCGCGTACTTCGATATATTTCAGCTCGGCCATGTCTACCCCCGGTCCGTCTTGGGCATAGATAGGCGACAGGCCGACCTCTTCCAAGGGAAAGTTGTGAACAAAGTATGAACACAAGCAGACGCAGCAACATATGCGCTTCATCTGGCCAAAAATACCTCGGGGTGAGCGTTGAAATTCCGCAGAATTTCAACGTGAGGGGCAGCGCCCCTCGCTCAAAGACCCCTGTGCAGGCGCAGCCTGCGCCGCTGGATCACCCACTCAGATGTGAATCACACGGCCATAAGCGTCAAGCACGGTTTCATGCATCATTTCCGACAAGGTCGGGTGCGGAAAGACCGTGTTCATCAGGTCTTCTTCCGTTGTTTCCAGCTGCCGCCCGACGACATACCCCTGGATGAGCTCGGTCACCTCAGCGCCGATCATGTGCGCCCCCAAGAGCTCGCCCGTCTTTTCATCGAAAATCGTCTTGATCATGCCCTCTGGCTCGCCAAGCGCGATGGCCTTGCCATTGCCGATGAAAGGAAAGCGCCCGACCTTGATCTTGTGCCCGGCCTCTTTCGCCTGCGCCTCGGTAAGGCCCACGCTGGCCACCTGCGGATGGCAATAGGTGCAGCCCGCGATGGCGTTGGCCTCGACCGGGTGCGGGTCTCCGCCTGCGATCAGTTCCGCCACCATGACGCCCTCGTGGCTGGCCTTATGCGCAAGCCAAGGCGCGCCAGCCAGATCGCCGATGGCATAGATGCCCTCCACGCCCGTGCGGCAATGCGGGTCGGTGACCACATGGGTCTTTTCGACCTTGATCCCCAGATCCTCCAGCCCCAGTCCTTCGGTATTGCCGACGATGCCGACGGCGGAAATCACCGTGTCGAACTCCTGCGTCTCGGTCTTGCCCTTGGTCTCGATATGGGCGGTCACCTTGCCCTTGCCGCGATCAAGCTGCTTGACGATGGCTTGCTCCATGATCTTCATCCCCTGCTTTACAAAGGATTTCTTGGCAAAGGCGGAAATCTCGGGGTCTTCCACCGGCAGTATGCGGTCCATCACCTCGACCACGGTCGTGTCGGCGCCAAGCGTGTTGTAAAAGCTGGCGAATTCGATCCCGATGGCGCCCGATCCGATGACCAGCAGTTTTTTCGGCATCCGCTTGGGCACCAGCGCGTCCTTGTAGGTCCACACCAGATCGCTATCCGCCTCCAGCCCCGGCAATTGCCGCGCCCGCGCGCCGGTTGCAAGAACGATGCTCTTGCCGGACAGGTTCTCGGTCTTGCCATCCTCGGTGGTGACTTTGACCTTGCCTTTGCCGGTCAGCGTCGCCTCGCCCATGATGGCGGTCACCTTGTTTTTCTTGAGCAGGTGCCCGACCCCGGAATTGAGCTGTTTGGAAATCGCCCGCGAGCGTTTCACCACCGCGTCGAGATCATACTTGATGTTGTCGGCGCTCAGACCGAATTCCTTGGCCCGGTGCATCAGATGGAAAACCTCTGAGGATCGCAGCATCGCCTTGGTCGGGATGCAGCCCCAGTTCAGACAGATCCCGCCCATGTGCACGCGCTCGACCACGACCACGCTCAGGCCAAGCTGCGCGCCACGGATGGCGGCGACATAGCCCCCCGGGCCGGCGCCGATTACGATCATGTCATAGGATTTTTCCGCCATGTCTGCCTCCGGGCTTGCTGTCTGGTCAGATATAGTTTGATATTAAACTATCTCTGGACGAACCACAACGCGACAATAGCGCGGTTGCGAAAACTACCGCACCGACGCCACGTTTTCAGGCTCTTGGCAAGGGTCGTATCAGGCTGCGTCGACCTTTTGCATGTCACGCACAGTCTGGCCATACCCACCGCTTTCGATGTACTCGGCCTCGTTGCCGGAGGACGTGCGCGACAGGGCGACGTTGCGATAGGGAAAGCGGCCGAACCGGCGAATGACCTCACGATGGGCCCGCGCATGCAACAGGTTGCTGCCCCCTGTCGCAGGCAGTCGCTCACAGATCAGACGCACGCACCGGTCCTGATCGGACAGGTTTTCCGAATGCATCAGCGGCAGGTAGAAAAATTGCCGCGCAGGCTCGTCGATGCGCATGTCCCAGCCTCTGTGGATGGCTGCCTTGGCCGCGGCCAGCGCTTGTTTGTCCGTGGCAAAGGCGCGGCCCTCGTTGCGAAACATGTTCCGCGGGAACTGATCCATCAGCAGGATATAGGCCAGCGTACCGCTGGGATATGTCAGCCATAACGCATAGGCTCCTTCGCAGGCGTTGTGCCATGCCGCTTCGAACCTGTTGCGGATCTTGGCGTCCAGCTGGGGGGAGGCATCATACCACCCGTCCGGCCCGACCTCGTCGAGCCAGAAACTCAGGATGTCTTCGGGGGCTATCATGTGTCACTCCTCGCCTCAGATGGCCTGTCTTTTAGCGTAACTGTAACAAAGCCGCGCTGAACAGTAAAAATTTGCAACATTTCCGTCACAATGTGAGCCGTTGTCACCCCGCGCGCGCCTCCTCTTCGGCCTCGTCCTGCGCGGCCTCATGGGCGGCCTCCTGCGCAAAGTAGAGCGCCGCCGGAGAGGTTGTCGGGGACAAGGCTGTAAACGACCCGTCGGTTTCGTCCTTGTCCGGGGATGGACGCACGGTCATGCGGTAGGCGGCATAGGCTACCAACAGCGCGCTCAGCCCGCCGATAAACATGAAATACCCGCTTGGCCCGAAAACCCCCATCATCCAGCCTGTCAGGAACGGACCAGCCACCGCCCCCAGACCGTTGATGAACACCATCCCACCAGCGGCAGCCGCCATGTCGTCATATTGCAAAAAGTCGTTAGTATAGGCGATCAGCAGCGAATAAAGCGGGTTTGACATGCCGCCCACGATAAAGGCGGCCACGATCAGCATCGTGAAAACGCTGCCCAAAACCGCCCCAAGCAACGCCCCGGCGGCACAGCCTGCGGTCACCAGCAGGATCAACAGACGCCGGTCCATCCGGTCCGACAGCCAGCCAAGCGGATACTGCAACAGCAGCGCACCCACATAAAACGCGGCCACAAAGATCGAGATTTGCGCCACCGTAAGATTGGCCTGCGCACCATAAACCGCGGCCATGCCGAACTGCGCCGAAAACACGCCTCCCATCAGGAACATGCCCACACAGCCAAGTGGTGAGACCGCCAGAATTTCACGCAGGCTCATCGGCTTGGCGGTTTCAAAGGCCGGCGTGGGGCTGATCGATAGCAAAATGGGCGCAAAGGAAAGCGAAATAAGGACTGATGGGATGATAAAGAGAACAAATCCACCGGGATCGGCGGTCAGGATAAGGCCCTGCGCGCTGACGATGCCGACCATCTGCATGATCATGTAAAGCGACAGCGCCTTGCCCCGGTTCTCGTTCGTGGCAGAGTTGTTCAGCCAGCTTTCGGCGGTGACATACACGCCCGAAAAGCAAAACCCGATCAGAATGCGCCCCGCGCCCCATGCATACGGGTTGGTAAAGGTCGGATAGAGGATCATCACCGCCGAAATGAGCGAGGCAAGCGCCGCAAAGACCCGCACATGCCCGACCCGGCGGATCATTTCCGGTGCGGCGCGTGACCCGAACAAAAAGCCAAGGAAATAGCCCGACATCACCAGCGACATCTCTAGGGTGGAAAACCCTTCGATCTCGCCGCGAATACCCAGAAGAGTGCCCTGCATGCCGTTGCCGACCTGCAACAACATCATACCCAGCAAAAGCGCCCATGCGCTCGACAAAACCGAAAACATCGCACATCTCCTGATAGGCACCGCCGGACATTAGCGGACCTGTGTTTAGATAGGCGGGCGCGATCCGCGCTGTCGCGCCAAAACGCGACTCGGATCATGCCGTCTGCGCCTCTCTCGCAGGGTCCATGGACAGGTTCAACAAGGATCGCGATACAACCAGCGCGGTTTTGCCAGTCCTGCGGACCAGCCTTAGGTGCTGCGTTCCGGGATCAGCAGGGACGCGTCGCCATAGCTGAAAAACCGGTACTCCTGTGCCACGGCGTGGGCATAGATCTGCAGGATCCGGTCCTGCCCCATCAGCGCGCTGACCAGCATCATCAGCGTGGATTTCGGCAGATGGAAATTGGTCATCAGCGCATCGGTGACCTGAAACCCGAAACCGGGATAGATAAAGATATCCGTCTCGCCGCTCCATGGTGTGATCGTGCCGCCGCGCGCGGCACTCTCGATCAGGCGCAGCGCGGTGGTGCCCACCGGAATGACGCGCCCGCCCGCGGCCTTGGTGGCGGCGATTTCGGCGGCGGCAGCCTCGCTCACCTCGCCCCATTCGGCATGCATCTTGTGGGTGGTCACGTCCTCTACCTTGACCGGCAGAAAGGTGCCCGCGCCCACATGCAGCGTGACATGGGTAAAGGTGACGCCCATCTCGGCCAGCCCATCCAGCAACGCCTGATCGAAATGTAGGCTGGCGGTGGGGGCGGCCACGGCGCCTGCATTGCGGGCGAATACCGTCTGATAATCGTCGCGGTCGGCCTCGTCGGCGGCGCGCTTGGCGGCGATATAGGGCGGCAGCGGCATGGCCCCCGCCGCGTTGAGGGCGGCATCAAACGCATCGCCCTCAAGGTTAAAGCGAAGGATGCCCTGCCCGTCTGTCTTGGCCTCCAGCACCGCCTCCAGATCGGCGGCAAAGTGCACAATCTCGCCTTCGCGCAGTTTTTTCAGCGGTTTGATCAGGGCGCGCCATGCGCCATCAGGTGTCGCATCCAGCAGCGTCACCTCTATGCCCGCCTCGGTCTGGCCCGCCGCGCCATCGCGGCGGCGCACCCCGCTTAGCCGCGCCGGGATCACCAGTGTATCGTTAAGCACCAAGCGGTCGCCGGGGCGCAGCCATTGGTGCAGATCATAGACATGCTGATCATGGATCGCGCCCGCCTGCGCCACCAGCAGGCGCGCAGAGGGCCGGGGCCGCGCCGGGCGCAGCGCGATCAGTTGCTCGGGCAACTCAAAATCGAAGTCGGAAAGCTTCATCCGCCGTTCTGCCTTTCTTGTAAGTGACGCTGGCTGTTGCGATCGTGCCGGTCGCGCAGCCCCCTTTTACTCTGCCCCTAGTGGCGCCTGCTGCCGGGGCGGCGCGCGGCGGAACAGATCTCGGAACATACCCGGAGTCAGAGCCGAGAGCGGATTGACATCGACCTGCGGCGCGCTTGTGGGTCCTCTGAGCGTGTAGTTGAACCCAAAAAGCCCTTCGCCGCGCCGTGTGAACAGACCGCCCAACGCGTTGACCACATAAATCGGCGAGATCACGCCCTGCATGTCCATCCGATTGTCATCCAAGAGATAATAGCCATCCATCGAAATCCCCATCGAGGCCCCCACAGCGCTGCCGGAATAAAGCGTCACACGCTCCGGCGAAAGCTGAAACCGTGCATCCACCTCCTCGAAATGGATACCTTCGCCACCCAGCTGTTCGAGAAGCCCCACAACGCTGATAGAGTTGAGAAGCGCCGCAAGTGCGGGCGCATTCTTGAGCCGCATGCCGCCGCGCAGTTTAAGCTGACCCTCATAGGTGCCGGGCGCCTGTCCCGGTAAAAGCGTCAGATCCATTATCCCGTTGCGCGCCTGTTGCAAAAGCCCTGCCGAGGCAAGCACGCCACCCGCACTTTCGGACTGAATCCGAAAGGCGCTGCGACCGGCCTGTGGTGTGACCAGCCCAACGACCTGCGTGCCCCCGTTGACGCGTCCCGAAAAATCGCCACGGGCACCGCCCGCAAGGTCGAGATTGGCGCGAAAATCCGTCAGCGCGATACCATCAGAGATCTGTAGCCGGTCCAGAACGATGGTGGCCGGGCCCCGGTCACGGCTTGACGCAGCCCCATTGCCGCCCCCCGCCAGCGAGGTCCGGCGCAGATCGATCAAGCCGCCCAGAACGCGTACCGCAGGCGCCGCAGCCCCCCGCCCGACAAGCTCTACCGGCGCGTCGATCCAAGACCCCAAGCGCACCCGCGTAAAGGAGGCGCGATCAAGCGTACCATCCGGGCGCAACGCCACGGTCCCCCGCGCGTTGAGCCCTGCGCCTTCGATTTCCAGCCGGTCAATGCTGGGGGGCGCGCCAAGCCGCCCGAGAACCTCAAGCCGTCCTGTTGCGCGTTGCGGTAACGCCCAGTCAAGCTGCGGCACGCGGAGCCCGATCCCCGCCAGATCAGAGCTCAGCCGGAAATCACCGGGCCTGCCCTTTTCCAGCGTGATTTCGATATCGGCCCTGCCTGCTCCGGTGATGCTGCCGGGCGGAAGGCCAAGACCAAACTCAGTTGCAAAGGCGTCTGACACCTCAACGTCGCCCGTGATCACGCTCAGCTCGCCCTCCCGGTCGGGGCGCAATGACGTCTCGAATGTGGCCGCGAATGGCACGCTGCCGATGCGGCCCGGCCCCGTTATCGTGAGCGTTTCGGTCGTCGCGCGTATGTCGAGAGCGTCCGCGCCCAGGGTCCGTCCGGCCACAACCGTGTCACTGCGCAGGTCGCTCAGTGTGCCTGCAATGTCAAAGGCGACCTGATCAACCGTCAGATCCTGGATCAGCAGGAAATCCAGCGTCCCCGCCAACCGCGCGCGCCCCTGTGCAAGGCTGACAGGCATCTCGGCCTTTTGCATAAAGCGGAACGGCTCTTCGTCCAGCAAAGACAGGGCCGCCGTGATCGTGCTTTCGGTGCGCAGGCCCACATGGGCCGGGGTCTGATCGATCCGCACATCGGGAATTTCAAAAGAGGTGCCAGAAATGTCGATCTCCCCGCCAATGGGCGGCGTGACATGCCCGCCAAGCGCGGACACGACAAAGCGGTTGTCATTCAGCGTGGCGTGGCCATGGGCAGCCTCGATCGCGGGCAACGTCTTGATGAAGCGCGTCGAGAACTCGGTGAAATCGAAACCAAGAAAAAAGTCCGGGCTGCGTTCGGGGCGAGACCGCAAAGCGAACTGGATATCGTGCAGCCCCGCGGCCAATACGTTTTCGTCCAGCCATGACCGGGTCTTTTCCTTGACGGTCTCGGGCCAAAGCTCCAACAGCCGCTCCGGCGCGATCTGGCCCATCCGGCCATCCACCGCCAGATCCCAGCCACGTTGATCGGCGCGCGCCTCTCCGCTCATGGTCAGAACCTCGCCCTGATCCTCAAGGCTAAGCTGCCCGATATTAAGCACGAAAGGATCAAGCTGAAGCCGCATGTCAAGACCGGCTTCGTCCAGCGTGACAGGCGTGCTGTATAGCCCGGCGGGATTTGTAAGGATGTCGCCCAGAGTGGCCTGCAACAAGATCTCTCTGGGCCAACCGTTTTCCATGCCGACCAGATGCGCGCGCCCCTCGGCGCGGGTCTTGACCCATTTGCTGTCGACCGTGATTTCGTTGAAGGCGATTACCTGATCTGCCGGATCATAGGTGAAATAGCTGCGCACCCCATCAAAGGTGATCGGCGCAGTGGCGTCGTTGGGCCGGATTGCACCGGCTCCGATCTGCAATGTCGCATTGAGCGGCCCCAGACCGCCCGTGTCGTCGACCACGGCGCGCAACGCCCCCGATATCGGCGCCTCCAGCGCGCCAAGCCACGCCAAAGCCGGAGATTGGCCTGCGATATCACGGGCCGGCATATCGGAAAAGCTGATCCCGATCTCGGCCTCGGTGTCGCCGATAAGGCTGTTATAGCTCATCTCAAGCGTCGTGGCATAATCGCGTTCACCCAGCAGCACGAAATCACCGCGCAGACGCAGATCACGGTCGACCCGTTCCAGCGCGATGCGCCCGCCATCCACCGTCCAGGCCCGCTCGGCGCGGGCATCCTCATACCGCACCGTCAGGTTTTCGGCTTCGATCCGGTCAAGCGCGGCAAAGGCCGGACGCTGCAACAGCGTATCAAATTCGCCGATCAGGCCGGCGATATTGGCCGCCTGCCGCACTGCCGGCGTGTCGGCACCAACACTCAGCCCCACCGTGCCGGATGGGCTGCGGCGCACCAAAAGCTGCGCACCCGACAGCCGGATCGCGCTTGGCTGCAGGTCGCCGCGCATCAGCGCCCGCAACTCTACCGCGCTTTCGACATCGCTGAGATTGGCAAGCGTGGCGCCATCGCCCCCGCGCACGGTGACATCGCGCAACATGAGCCGGGGCGCAAAGCCATCTTCGATGACCGCCGCGACCTCGCCGAACTCGAACGAAACGCCCTCGACCCTCGCATTGAGCCGCTGCGTCACCTCCGTCCGCAGCCAGTCAGGCGCAGAAAGCCGCGTCCCGACCAAGGCCAGACCCCCTGCGCCTATCGCAAGGCAAAGCAACAGCAGCGCCGCAACGCTCCATAGACCGGCCCGTGTGAGCCGCCGGCCACGCCTCTTTTTCTCTGTGGTGTCCGTCATTGATCCCGTCTGACCGCGACGACGCGCCCGGTCGCTTTATTCTCGCCTCTTCCGTTCTATTATGCCACACTCGTTTCGGAAAAACAAAGGACGCCAACATGCCAAAGACCGGCGAAATCGCCCCAGACTTCACCATGCCCCGCGATGGCGGTGACACCGTGACCCTGTCCGCGCAGCGCCCCGCGCCTGTCGTGCTGTTCTTTTATCCGCGCGACGACACATCGGGCTGCACGAAAGAGGCGCTTGCCTTTACCCAGCTTGCCCCGGAATTCGCGGCCGCGGGCACCAAGGTCTTTGGCATCTCCAAGGACACCGTCGCAAAGCACGAAAAGTTCCGCGACAAACACGCGCTGGCGGTGCCATTGCTGTCT
>CBFHML010000068.1:0-24282 GCA_965656855.1 Roseovarius sp. | reverse complement strand
CCGCGCCCGCTTTGGTCCATTAAATGGTTTTCGACGCGCGCTTACGTTCATGCGGGTCGAGGTGACGCTTGCGCAGGCGGATCACGTTGGGCGTGACCTCGACCAGTTCATCGTCGTCGATATAGGAAATCGCCTGTTCCAGCGACATCTGCACGAAGGGCGTCAGGCGCACGGCCTCATCGGTGCCGCTGGCGCGCACGTTGGTCAGCTTCTTGCCCTTGAGCGGATTGACCTCAAGATCGTTTTCGCGGCTATGCTCGCCGATGATCATGCCCTGATAGACCTTTTCCTGCGGTCCGATGAACATTCTGCCGCGATCTTCGAGGTTCCATAGCGCAAAGGCCACAGCCTCGCCGGATTCCATCGAGATCAGAACGCCTGCGCGGCGCCCGGGGATAGAGCCCTTGTGCGGCGCCCAGGAATGGAACACGCGGTTGAGCACGCCAGTGCCGCGCGTGTCGGTCAGGAACTCACCGTGATAGCCGATCAAGCCGCGCGACGGCACATGTGCCACGATGCGGGTTTTACCGGCGCCCGAGGGCTTCATCTCGGTCATTTCGCCTTTGCGCGGGCCTGTCAGCTTTTCGATGACGGAGCCGGAATGGTCCTCATCGACGTCGATTGTGACCTCTTCGATGGGTTCCAGCTTTTCGCCATTCTCACCGTCGCGCATCAGAACGCGGGGGCGCGAAATCGACAGCTCGAACCCTTCGCGACGCATGTTTTCGATCAGAACGCCCATCTGCAATTCGCCACGGCCCGCCACGTCAAAGGCCTCGCCGCCGGGGGTGTCGGTGATCTTGATGGCGACGTTGACCTCTGCCTCTTTCATCAGGCGCTCGCGGATCACGCGGCTTTGCACCTTTTTACCATCGCGGCCGGCAAGCGGGCTGTCATTGATGCCGAAGGTGACGGAAATCGTTGGCGGGTCAATCGGTTGCGACGCAATCGGTGTGTCCACGGCAAGCGCACAGATGGTGTCGGCCACGGTTGCCTTGGACATGCCAGCAAGCGTGACGATATCGCCTGCGCTGGCCTCTTCGATGTCCTGCAACTGCAAGCCGCGGAACGCCTGAATTTTGGTCACGCGGAACTGTTCGATTTTCTGGCCAATGCGCGACAGCGCCTGCACCGTCGCGCCAACCTTGAGCTTGCCGGATTCGACACGGCCCGTGAGCGTGCGCCCGACAAAAGCATCGGCCCCCAGCGTGGTGGCCAGCATGCGGAAATCCTCATCAGCTTTGGCAAGCTGCTTGGGCGCGGGCACGTGGTTCACGATCAGGTTGAACAGCGCCGACAGATCCTTGCGCGGTCCATCAAGCTCGTGATCGGCCCAGCCGGACCGGCCAGACGCATACATATGCGGGAAATCGAGCTGGTCCTCATTCGCGTCGAGTGACGCAAAAAGATCAAAGCATTCGTCAAGCGCGCGATCAGGCTCGGCATCAGGCTTGTCGACCTTGTTGAGCACGACAATCGGGCGCAGGCCAAGGGCCAACGCCTTTTGCGTCACGAACTTTGTCTGCGGCATCGGCCCTTCGGCGGCATCGACCAGCAGGACAACGCCGTCGACCATGCTCAGGATGCGCTCGACCTCACCGCCGAAATCGGCGTGACCGGGGGTGTCGACGATGTTGACGCGGGTGCCTTTCCACTCCACCGAGGTGGCCTTGGCAAGGATCGTGATGCCGCGTTCGCGCTCCAGATCGTTGCTGTCCATGGCGCGTTCGGCGACGGCCTGTCCGGTGCGGAAGGCCCCGGATTGTTTCAGCAGTTCGTCCACGAGCGTCGTCTTGCCGTGGTCAACGTGAGCGATAATGGCGATGTTGCGCAGATCCATGCGGTCGGGTCCTTGGATGATTTGGATGCGCCCTACCGCCATGGGCGCGGAATAGCCAGAGGGAAAAGAGCCTCAGGCGGCTTGTCGCGTGGACATGAGGCCTGGCAGGCGCAGTAGAGTCGGCCCAAGTGCGCGGGCGCGCGCCCCGGTCCCCAGCTTGAAGCGGGCCAGTTGTGGCGCTGTATAGGTGTCGATGCCCCCCAGATCAAGCCGGGTGATCCCGGCCTCTGCCAGCCAGTTAGATGCCTGCCAGAGCAGCAGGGAATGCGCACCGTGACGGCGGCCTGCATCGTTTGTCCAGCCGATATGGTAGGTGGCCACGGGGTCATGCAACAGGACGAGGATGAACCCCGCCAACGCGCCGTTGTGATGGCTGAGAAAGAGCCGGGCGGCCCCCACCGACGTGGCCGCATAGGCCAGCGTAAACGCGGGGGGCAGGGCGCGGTAGCGGCGCGCGCGGCGTTGTGCCTGTTCCAGCGCGAGCAGGGGTTTGTCCCGTGTCGGATCAAAGGGGCGGTGCGTGACGCGTAGCGGGCCATCCAGCGCGCGGCGCAGACGGTTGCGCCACTTGCCATGCTGCGCGGCAAGGCGTGCGGGCCCCGGCGCGGTCAGATCAAGTTCGGCCACATGGGCCGGGGTGAGGAGGGCGCGAAACCCTGCCGCCTGACAGGCGGGCATTTGCGCGGGCGTCTCAGGCAGGACCACATGCAGGCCAGCGGGCAGCGCCGACAGGATTGGGGCGATCACGGCACGGTCGTGGGCAACAGGGCCGCGTGGCAGCCAGCAGGCCGAGATCGGACCCAGTTTACGCCGTACAATGAGGGCCGTCGCACCACCCGCATGCACCCAGGCCACCGTGCCGCCCAAGGCAGTCACGGCCGCGCCGTAACGCGGATGCTGTTGCAGGGCGCAGGGCGGGTGCGTGTCAAATGATATCGGCGCCTTCTTCATGGCGAGGATTAAGCGCGCGATAACCTAAGATCGGGTAAAGTCCTGAGGACAAATCCGAAGCGGCGCCGAAGGAGCAGGATGCGACCACAAAAAACAGTCATGGGCGTTTGTGCGCCGGGGATCAGGTTGACGGCATGGGGCGCTCTTTTGCTGGCGGTCGGGCTGTCGGTGCCTGTCTTTGTGGTTTTGTCCCTGATCGGTCTGGTCATGTGAAACGAAAACGGGCCGCGCTGTTGGCGCGGCCCGGTGATCGTGAATGACGCGACGGTTTAGAACGGAATTTCGTCGTCGTAATCGCGCGAGGGGTTATTGTTGGAGGGGGCGTTGTCGGGCTGGCCGCCATAGCCGCCGTCATAGCCGCCACCACCACCGCCGGCGTCGTATCCGCCGCCACCACCGCCACCACCGCCGCCTTCGCCGCGGCCGTCGAGCATGGTCAGGGTGCCGTCATAGCCTTGCAGGACAACTTCGGTCGAATATCTGTCCTGACCCGACTGATCCTGCCATTTTCGTGTCTGCAGCTTGCCTTCAAGATAGACCTTCGAGCCTTTGCGCAGATACTGCTCGGCGACCCGGACCAGACCTTCTTGAAAGATCGCGACAGAGTGCCACTCGGTTCTTTCGCGGCGCTCTCCGGTGTTCTTATCTTTCCAGGTTTCAGAAGTCGCGATGCGCAGGTTGCACACCTTGCCACCATTTTGAAAGGTGCGCACCTCGGGATCGCGGCCCAGATTGCCGATGATGATTACCTTGTTGACTGAGCCGGCCATGGCGCCTCCTTGCGGGTCTGTTGGGTGTCTGTTGTCTCGTGTTGCGCGTTTACACCACTGCAAAGAGATGAAGGAAAGATAAAAATTATCTCAAAGACGCAAGGACCGGCATTGGCCGCTGTGAGACTCGCAATCCGGTTCAAAAGCGGTATATTCGCGCAAAATACGAATAGCGGGTGGAGTGGGCGATGCGCGCAGCAGCGGCGGTTGTGATCAGTGTGGCGATGGCTTGGCCGGTGTCGGGTCTGTCGGATACGTTGTCGAGCAAGGGAAAATCCCGAATTTTCCAATCCCAGACCAAGGTGCTCGATACTCGCGCCAAGGAACAGTACAAGGCCTCTGTCCGGCTACAGCCCGAGCGGGTCAGGACCCCAACCAAATGGGGTGATGCGCCTAAGCGCGGTTTCAATGGGCGCTATACGGGGCAGTTTCTTGCGATGGCGCGCGATGCGGCGCGGCGCAACGGGGTGCCAGAGGATCTGTTTCTGCGCCTTGTTCAGCAGGAATCGAACTGGAACGCGCGGGCGCGGTCGCACAAAGGGGCGATCGGTCTGGCGCAGCTGATGCCGGGTACGGCGGCCTATCTCGGGGTGAACCCGCATGATCCCTATGAAAATCTGGATGGCGGTGCGCGCTATCTGGCAGAGCAATATCGCACCTTTCGCAGCTGGCGATTGGCTCTTGCCGCCTATAACGCGGGGCCGGGGGCCGTGCAAAAGCATGGTGGCGTGCCACCCTACAAAGAAACCCGCAATTACGTGAAAATCATCTGGGGCAGCTAAGCGCCCCGGCCTAAGCGGTAAAGCCGATTTCGCAGATATGGATTTCGTTGGACGGGTGCCGATCGGCGCCGGTAATCCGCCCGTTATGATGCGAATAGAGCGTGCGCCAATAGGGCTGGATGATGACGCCCTGTTCGCGCAGGATCGTCTGAATCTCTTTCACAACCACGCGCCGGGCGACGGCGTCGCTCAGCTCCATCGCGCGATCGAGGGCGGCATCAAAGGCGGGATCGGCAAACCCGGTCTCGTTCCACGCCGCGTTCGATCTGTAGGCCAGTGACAGCACCTGCACCTCAAGGGGGCGGTGATTCCACTGAGTGCCGGAAAACGGATGAGACTTCCAATTGTCCCAAAATTCCTGACCTGCCACGATCTTGCGCCGGGTCGGAATGCCCGCATCCTGAAGAAGGGCGGCGACCGCATCGCCGGTGTTGCGCTGCCATTCGTCATCGACGGTGATCAGCTCGTGTTCCATTTCGGACAGTCCGGCCTGTGCCATCAAGCGACGCGCCTCGGCGGGGTCATAGGGGGCAGGGCCGATATCGGCATATCCGGGATGAATCGGGGAAACATGGTGATTGGCGGCCACATCGCCGAAACCGGCATAGCCCAGTTCCAGGCAGATCTCGTTATCCACCGCCAGCGCCAGTGCGCGGCGAATTGTGGGGTCTGCATAGGGTTTTCGGCCTGCGACCTCGGCGTCGGCATTGCCGCGAATGACAATGGTGGCGGCGCTGTCGGTCTGTGTGCGGGTCCAGCCGATCGTGTCGAGCACTTCGATGAAATTGCCGACAGATTCGTAAAGCAGGTCGATCTCATCGGCCTCGGCGGCGGTGACCCATGTCGCTGGATCGGTGCCGTAGTCCAGAAACTCCACCCGGTCCACATAGGGCCCGCCATAGATTTCGGTGCCCCACCATGGGCGGTCTGGATCACGCTCCAGAATGCAATGAACGCGCGGTTGCAGATCAACTGGCCGAAAGGGGCCGGTGCCCAGACCGAACGCAAAAGGATCCTGGCCCTCATAGCTGCGATGGACGACGGCGGCGGGATAATCCGACAGGCTGGCCATCAGCGCGATATCGGGCGCCGCAAGCGTGAGCGTGAGTGTCAGGTCATCCTCGACCGTCAGCGCGCCGTCGCGCAACTGGCCGGTGTCCGCATCCACCAACGCCGACAGTCGCGTGGCCATCGAATTGCCCGGCACCGTGCTGTCACACCACCGGGTGATATTATGCGCGACATCCGCAGTGGTGAAGCCGTCGCCGTTGGTCCATGTCACACCGGGCCGTAAATTCAGGACATAGCGGCTGGCATCCTCGTTCGCGGTCCAGCTTTCAAGCAGCATGGGCTGCAGGGTGCCGTCCTGATTAAGTTGCACCAGATATTCAAGGAAGCCTCTGGTTTGGTTTCCCTTTTCGCTCCAGTCATACAGCCGCGGGTCGTTGAGGTCTTTGACAAGTTGCTGAATGCGCAGGGTGCCGCCCGGGACGATCTGTGCCGTTGTCTGTGTCTGTGTTTGCGCCTGTGCCGGCGCGCCAGCAACCGACAGCGCCGCCGAGGCGGTCAGTCCAAGACATGTGGCACGGGTCAGGAACTCTCGCCTGTTGATCCGGCCCGCGCGCAAATCGCGGTGCAGGACGGGCAGGGCTGGATGCGGGCGATCTGGCATGTGGTTCACCTCGACGAGAGTGCCGGTATCTCACACCGGCAGGGGGTGGAAATCAAGCGCTGCCGGGGCGTTCGCTGGCCTTTCGCAGGGCGCTCGGGGATTTTCCGGTATGCTGCTGAACAAAGCGGGAGAAATAGGCGGCGCTGCGAAAGCCCAGCATTGCCGCGATCCGGTTGGCAGGCAGATCGGTGCTTTCGAGCATATCGCGGGCGGCATGCAGGACCCGCCGGGTCAAAAGGCCGGATGCGGTCATGCCCGCCGTGGTCTTGCAAATCCGTGTCAGATGCGTGGGTGTGACCCCAAGGGCGCGGGCATAGTCCTGCATGGCAAGGCCCTTGGCGTGGTCCCGCTCGATCAGCGCGGCATAGGCGTCTGCCAGCCTTTCGGCGGCTGATGGTTTGGTCGGTTCGGCCTGCGCCTTGAGCATTTCACGACGCAGCCAGACGGTCAGTTGGCTGGCCTGTGCCTGCAAGGCCTCATCCATGAAAGGACGCGCCTCGTTTTGTTCGCGCTGCATCATCTCAAGCTGCGTGGTCAGGTCGGCCTGCGCGCGTGGCTCTCTGATCCGCAAGAGCACAGGGTCATCCGGCATCGGCCATGCCGGGCCAAACGGTAGCTCGGCCACAAGCCCAAAGCTTTGTTGGCCGGTGTCCATCGCGAAAAGCGTATGTGCAGGCAGGGCAAGCGCGTTGTGCACGGTGATGCCGCGACGCTGACCGCCCAAAAGCACGCGACCCTGTCCACGGGTGATCCAGACAAGAACGTTGCGCGGAGAGCCATGGGGCAGGGCGGACCGCCACTGTGCCGGGCCCATCCATTGGGCGAGCGTGAGAATTCGGGCGTGATTGGGCAAGCGGGCCACCTATGTGATTTACAGGTTTTTTGAACGTATTACACCCGATAATGGCGTAAGAATGTCAAAAATGCATGAAAATCACAAGTTTTCCGCAGAGAGCCGATGCCAGTTTTTCATCCTGGCGCGAAACCATGTGCGCTGTCGTTTGGCATATTGGCGTGTTGCGATGACGGCCGCGTCGCGCGCGGCGTTCAGGCTCAGGTCGCCTTGCAGATGGGCGATGAGTTCGGGGGCGCCGATGGCCTTGGACGACAAATGTGCAGGGTCCCAATCGGGCAGATTGGCGCGCGCCTCGTCAAGTGCGCCCTGTGTGATCATCGCCTCGAACCGGCGTTCGATTCGCGGGTCCAGAAAATCTTTTGGCGCGTCGACCACGAGGGCCGTGACCTGTGTCAGCGGTAAAAGCGGCGGCGGCGTGTCGTCCTGCCACGCGGCCAGCGTGCGCCCGGTGGTGCGCTGCACCTCCCATGCGCGCTGCACGCGCATCGGGTTCTGTTGGTCGATCCGCGACAGGGTCTCGGGATCAAGATCCGCCAAAAGGGGCGTCAGACCCTCGCGTGCCTGCCGCGCATCGGCCTCGGCGCGCACCTCTGGCGGGGTTGGCGGGATCTCTGCCAGCCCGTCTGTCAGGGCCGCAAAATAGAGCCCGGTGCCCCCCACGATGATGGGCCTTGGACCGTCTGTCAGCAAGGGCGCCACATCGCGCAGCCAATGGCCCACCGAATATGTCCCGTCCCTCGGGACATGCCCATATAGACGGTGTAGCGCCTGCGCCTCTTCCTCGGGGGAGGGGCGCGCGGTCAGCACGCGCCAGTTGCCAAAGACCTGAATGGCATCCGCATTTATGATCTGCCCGCCGGCCTGCTGAGCGATCTCCAGCGCCAGCGCCGATTTGCCCGATGCGGTCGGGCCGGCAATGAGCACGGGGCGGTCGGCTGGAATGTCTGGCAGCTGCGTCATCGCTCTGGTCTAGGACAGTTTCGCGCAAGGCTGTAGGGGGATTTGCGCAAATTCACCACACGCCCGGTTTGGCGATTGAACCCGGCCCGGTTTTGCGACATTTTGCGCAGCAACGAGACCCCCCGCCAAAGGAGCCACAGATGCCCGATACCCCGCCCGAAACCAGCACGTTCGGCCGCGTTCTTCTCAAGATTTCCGGCGAGGCGTTGATGGGGGATGCGGGATACGGGCTGAACCCGCCCACGGTCGAGAGGATCGCGCGCGAGGTCAAGATCGTGCACGACATGGGTGTCGAGATCTGCATGGTGATCGGGGGCGGCAACATCTTTCGCGGGCTGCAAGGCTCGGCGCAGGGGATGGAACGCACGACCGCTGATTACATGGGCATGCTGGCCACCGTGATGAACGCGCTGGCGATGCAGAGCGCGCTGGAAAAGCTGGGCGTCTATTGCCGGGTCATTACGGCCATTCGCATGGACGAGGTCGCAGAGCCCTATATTCGCCGCCGTGCCGTGCGGCATCTGGAGAAAAAGCGCGTCTGCATTTTCGCGGCGGGCACCGGCAACCCCTATTTCACAACCGATACGGCAGCGACGCTGCGCGCCAACGAGATGGCCTGCGAGGCGATCTTCAAGGGCACCAAGGTTGATGGCGTCTATGACAAGGACCCGATCAAGCATGACGACGCGGTGCGCTATGATACGGTCACCTATGACGAGGTGCTGACCAAGCATCTCAACGTCATGGATGCGAGCGCCATCGCACTGGCGCGCGACAACAGCCTGCCGATCATCGTCTTTTCGTTGGATGAGCCGGGCGGCTTCCGCTCCATTCTTGATGGGACGGGAACCTATACAAAGGTGCATGGCTGAGGCTATCAAGGGCCAAGCGCCGGGCAGAAAGAAGGATAAAAACGCATGTCGGAAGAGTTTGAACTGGATACAAGTGATCTGGAGCGTCGCATGGATGGCGCCATGACCGCGCTGCGCACGGAATTCGCATCGCTGCGCACCGGACGCGCCAGCGCCAGTATGCTGGAGCCGATCATGGTCGATGCCTATGGGCAAAAGACGCCGATCAATCAGGTGGGCACCGTCAACGTGCCAGAGCCGCGCATGGTGACGATCAATGTCTGGGACAAGGGCATGATCAACAAGGTCGAAAAGGCCATCCGCGAAAGTGGTCTGGGGATCAATCCGCAGATGAACGGCCCGATCATCATGCTGCCCATCCCCGAGTTGAACGAAGAGCGCCGCAAAGAGCTGACACGCGTGGCCGCGCAATACGCCGAAAGCGCGCGCGTCGCTGTACGCAACGTGCGCCGCGACGGCATGGACCGCATCAAAAAGGCCAAGGCGGACGGCATGTCCGAGGATGACCAGAAATTCTGGGAAACGGCCGTGCAGGAAATGACCGACAGCTATACCAAGGCCGTCGACGAGGCGCTAGAAGCCAAGCAAGCCGAGATTATGCAAGTCTGAGGAGGCGGCATGCGCGACAAGGTCACATCAGAGCCCGCAACGGGCCCGCGCCATGTCGCGATCATCATGGATGGAAACGGTCGTTGGGCGAAAAAACGCGGACGCCCGCGTTTGTTCGGGCACCATGCGGGCGCGCGCCGGGTGCGCGAGATTGTCTCGTCCTGCCCGGATTTCGAGGTCAAGTATCTGACCATATTTGCCTTTTCGACCGAGAACTGGAAACGCACCCAAACAGAGGTTGCGGGGCTCATGAGCCTGTTCCGCCGGTATATCATGAAGGAAATGCAGGCCTTTGTGAAAGAGAACGTGCGCGTGCGCTTTATTGGTGACCGGCCCCGGCTGGATGCCAAGCTGCGCGGACTGATGGACGAGGCCGAGGCGATGACCGCGGGCTGCACCGGCACGAACTTGACCATCGCGCTGAACTATGGGGGCCGCGACGAGGTCACACGCGCCACCAAGCGGCTGGCGCTGGACGTGGCCGAGGGCAGGCTGAAGCCCGATGACGTCAACGAGGAAACGCTGCCGCGATATCTGGATACCTGCGTGCTGCCTGATCCTGACCTCGTGATCCGTACCTCTGGCGAGGCGCGCATTTCCAATTTTCTGCTCTGGCAATCGGCCTATGCGGAATACGAGTTTATCGACACGCTCTGGCCGGATTTCACCGCTGATGTCTTTGGCGAGCTGTTGCGCGGCTATGGCACCCGCGACCGGCGGTTCGGCGCAGTTCCGGCATGAGCGCAGCCGCGCGCTGGCATGATCTTGGCCCACGCGTTTTGTCGGGCCTTGCCATGGCCGTCGCCGGTGGTTTGGCTGTCTGGGTTGGCGGCGTCGTTTTTGCACTGCTTGTCAGCCTCGTTTGCGGTTTGATGACATGGGAGGCGGCGCGCATGTTCGGCGTGCGTCATGCGCGGATGCTGGGGCTTTTGGCGGGGGCGAGCCTGCTTTTGTCGGATTGGTTGCCAGTCTGGCTGTTGCTGCCGGTGCTGATTGTCCCCGCACTGGTGGCCGCGTTGCAGATCGACCGCGAGCGGCTGTTGCTTGGCGGGTTGGTGGCGTGGATCGTTCTGGCCACGTTTGCTCTGGTCTGGCTGCGGGCCGAAGAGGGCACGCTTTGGATCGTGTGGCTGATCGTGCTGGTGATCGCCTCTGATGTGATGGGCTATTTTGCCGGGCGCAGTCTTGGCGGGCCCAAGTTCTGGCCACGGGTCAGTCCGAAAAAGACGTGGTCCGGCACGGTGGCCGGATGGGCGCTTGCTGCGGTGGTCGGGGCGCTTTTCGCCGCGCCGCTGGGGGCGGGGCCGTGGCTTGTGCTTGTGTCGGTTGTTGTGGGGTTTGCCGGGCAGATGGGGGATATCCTCGAAAGTGCGGTGAAACGCCGCCAGGAGGTCAAGGACAGCTCTGCGCTGATTCCCGGACATGGCGGGGTGCTGGACCGGTTCGACGCCCTTCTTGGGGCCAGTGCGATGGCGCTTTTCCTGTGGTCTCTGGGTCTTTTGCCGGGTGCGGGACTTTGACGGAACGACACGGTAACCCATGCGAGATTGCACCGGTTCTGACCGGTTGCGGCCATATTGATGCCATGCAGACCCTTGATACCGGCCCTGCATTGGACCATGTCGCATCAAACGCGGTTTGGTACAGAGATGTGTGCAAACGCGATGTAAACCTATGGAGGATTTCCCATTGCTCCCGGAATTCGGCAGCCTATTCATGACCTTGATCGCCTTTGTGGCGGCGCTTTCCGTGATCGTGGCGATCCATGAATACGGTCATTACATCGTCGGCCGCTGGTGTGGGATCAAGGCGGATGTCTTTTCTTTGGGCTTTGGCCCGGTGATTTTCAGCCGTGTGGACAAGCATGGCACACGTTGGCAATTGGCGGCGCTGCCCCTTGGCGGCTACGTCAAGTTCAAGGGTGATGAGAACGCCGCAAGCGGCACAAGCGACGACAGCGTCAAAGAGATGCCACCCACGGAACGGCGCGAAACAATGATCGGCGCACCTCTCTGGGCACGCACGCTGACGGTGGCGGCGGGGCCTGTATTCAATTTTGCGCTGTCGATCCTCGTGTTCGGGGCGATCATCATGTTTCAGGGGCGCGTCGCGGACCCGCTGCAGATCGGTGAATTGCGCCCGTTGCCAGTGAGCGAGAGCATCACCTTGCAGGAGGGCGATGAGATTCTGGCGATCGAGGGCGTCCAGATCCCCGACTGGGAAAGCCGCGACAGTGAGGTCTTCAACGATTTCATCGACGCGCTGCCGCCGGAAACCGTGCTGGACTACCGCGTGCGCCGCGACGGCGCAGAGCGCATCGTGCAGGGGCCGCATCCGATGCCGCCGCTTGTGGTGCAGCTTGCCCCGCGCTCTGCCGCGTATGAAACCGGGCTTGAACAGGGCGACGTGATCGTCGGGGTCGAGGGCACGGATATCGCTGTTTTCGACCAATTGAGGGACGTGATCGAATCCTCTCAAGGGGCGACTGTCGACCTTACGGTCTGGCGCGAGGGTGAGCTACTCGACTATGAGCTGACGCCCAAGCGGGTGGACGAGCCACGCGAGGAGGGGGGATTCGAAACCAACTGGCGGATCGGGATCGCCGGGGGCCTCGCCTTTGAGCTGGCGACCGAGCGCAAGGGATTTTTCGCAGCGCTTGGTGACGGGGTGGCACAGACATGGCAGGTCATCGAGGGCTCCATCTCGGGGCTGTATCACATGGTGACGGGCGCGATCAGCAGCTGCAACATGTCTGGCCCCATCGGGATCGCCGAAGTGTCGGGCGCAATGGCAAGTCAGGGCTTGGACAGCTTTATCTGGTTCATCGCGGTGCTATCGACGGCTGTGGGCCTGCTGAACCTGTTTCCGATCCCGGTTCTGGATGGCGGGCATCTGGTGTTTTACGCCTATGAGGCCGTCAAGGGCCGCCCCCCGAGCGACCGCGCGCTGCGCATCATGATGACCGTGGGCCTGACTTTGGTTCTGAGCCTGATGGTCTTTGCGCTTTTCAACGATATCTTCTGCCCCTGATCGGGGTGGCCCCCTGCGGATCATGCCGCAGGGGGCTTGCCTTATTTTCGCCGTTTTCACGGCCTGAAATTGGCCGCAATTGCCCTGCATAATCCCAACAATCGTGACCTTCTGGGTGAGAGAAATGCAAGATATAGCGCGTGGATATCGCGGGATGACTGTCCTGATGACCCTGAATTCTGACCGGCTGCTTTTTCTGGCAACGATTTCTTTCGGGCTTTGGGCAGGGGCCTTTTTCGGGTCTGCCTGAACATGGTCTGATTTTCATCGGCCGGATCGTGGCTCGGACCTCAAACTAAATCGATCCTATATGAAGGCGGGCATGCAGGACATGACCGTCTTTTATCGTTTTGTCTGAGGCGTTGACGCTATGACGGCGCGGCGCCAAGTCGCGTTTTGACAACCCTAGCCGGAGAGGATACTGACACGTTAATAGGGATGCTGACTGGGTTTGAAAATGCTTATCAATCGTCGAGCCGGGGCAGTGCGCCGCGGAAGCCACGCTCTGATGACCGCCGCATTGCGGAGTGCCATCGTTGTTCTTGTTATGATTTTCGCGGTTGCCGCACCGGACCCTGCGCAGGCGCAGACCTATCGTTTCAACTCTGTTTCCATCGAAGGGAACCAGCGGATAGAGGCGGCGACAATCCTCACCTATGCCGGCATCGAGCGGGGCGAAACCGTATCTGCTGGCGATCTGAACGATGCCTATCAGCGCATCCTCGGAACCGGTCTTTTCGAGCAGGTCGAGATCGAGCCGCGTGGCGGCACCCTTGCGATCAGCGTGATCGAATTCCCGACGATCAGCCGCATTGCCTTTGAGGGCAATAACAAGATTGAGGACGAAGAACTGTTTGGCTTCATCGAAAGTCAGCCGCGTCAGGTTTTTAGTCCGACCCGTATCGAGCGCGATGTTGCTATCCTCACAGAAGCCTATCAGCAAAACGGCCGGGTTTCGGCCCGCGTCACCCCCAAGGTCATCCGCCGCAGCGACAACCGTGTCGACGTGGTGTTCGAGATTTTCGAGGGGCGCGCGATCGAAACGCAGCGTATTGGTTTCGTCGGCAACCGCGCCTATTCGGACCGCCGCCTGCGCCGGGTGGTCGAGAGCAAGCAGGTTGGCCTGCTGCGCGCGTTGATTGCAGCCGACACGTTCGTCGAGGACAGGCTGGAATTCGACAAGCAGGTGCTGCAGGATTTCTATCAGTCTCGCGGCTATGTCGATTTCCGCGTCACCGGCACCAATGCAGAGCTCGCACGCGAGCGTGACGGCTATTTCGTAACCTTCAACGTGCAAGAAGGTCAGCAGTTCGAGTTTGGTGAGATCACCACAGTCAGCGACATTCCCGAGGTCGACGCAGACGACTATCAGGCCGTGCTGAAGATCCGGCCCGGTATCACCTATTCTCCGACGCTGGTTGAAAACTCCATTGCGCGCATGGAGCGTTTGGGAATCAAGCAGGGCGTCGATTTCATGCGTGTCGAGCCGCGCATCACGCGCAATGACCGTGATCTGACGCTGGATGTCGAATTCCAGCTCGTTCGCGGCCCCCGCGTGTTCGTGGAGCGGATCGATATCGAAGGCAACACGACCACGCTTGACCGCGTTATTCGGCGACAGTTCGATGTGGTCGAGGGGGATCCCTTCAATCCGCGTCAGATCCGTGAAGCAGCAGAGCGGATCCGCGCCCTACGCTTTTTTGAAACCGCAGAGGTCAACGCCCGTGAGGGATCGCGCCCCGATCAGGTTGTCGTCGACGTGGATGTCGAAGAAACCACGACAGGCACACTGAGCTTTGGCGGTAGTTATTCATCCGATACGGGCTTTGGCCTGTCGATCGGTTTTTCCGAGCGGAACTTTCTCGGCCGGGGGCAGGCCGTGACGGCACAGGTGTCTGCATCGGCCGATACCGCGACCTATAATTTCGCCTTCGCCGAGCCAGCCTTTCTTGGCCGCGATGTGGAGTTTTCTTTGCAGACCTCCTTTCAGGAAACGGACGGAAACAACAGCTTCTACGACACTCAGCAAGGACTTTTTCGCCCGGCTCTGACATTCCCCGTGGCAGAAAACAGCCGTTTGTCTTTGTTCTACAGTGCGGGGTATTCCAAGATGGATGACTACCCCAGCGTGGCTCAGGGCGGTCGCTCGCAAATCTTGCGCACCGACTCTGAGCAAGGTGGTCTCTTTAATAGTGGGATTGGCTATCGCTTTACCTATGATACGCGGCGGTCTGGTCTGGACCCCAATAGAGGTGTCCTGATCGACTTTGGGATGGAATATGCGGGTCTTGGCGGAGATCTGGAGTTTCTCAAGAGCTCGGCGCGGTTGGTAGCTCAGACACGGGTCTTGAGCGAAGAGGTCACTTTGCGCGCAAGCCTTGAGGGTGGGTCGATCGACTTTCTGGATAACCGCAACACCCGCGCCATCGACCGCTATACCGGGCAGATCATGCGCGGGTTCGAATCCAACGCGCTTGGTCCGATCCAAAACGGCGAGCATCTTGGCGGTAACTTTTATGCGGTTGCCAAATTCGACGCGGAATTCCCCATCGGCTTGCCCGAGGAGTACGGCATCACGGGGGGCGCCTTTTACGATATCGGCTCTATCTGGGGGCTGGACAGCACCGCAGGCGGTGTTCAGTCGGAAGGGTTCGAAGCGCGTCATGTGGTCGGACTGTCGATCTTCTGGACCTCCCCCTTTGGTCCGCTTCGCCTGAACTTCTCCGAAGCGCTGGAAAAAGAGCCTACCGATATTGAGCGTCAGTTCGATATCTCGATACAAACGGATTTCTGATGTGAGACGCCTCGCGGCGCTTTTTCTGAGCGTTGTCCTCTGCGCGGGCTGCGTGACCGGCGCGGCCCGCGCCCAGGATGTGGGCATTGTCCAAAGCAGGATATTGGTGATAGATCCCGGCGTGCTCTTTGAGCAATCTCTTTTGGGGCAGGCGATCACCGCCGAAATTCAGGCACAGCGAGAGGCGATCATCGCGCGCAATCGCGATATAGAGGCCGAACTGGAGGCCGAAGAGCAGGCGCTGACCGATCTGCGTGATACAACGCCCCCGGATGAGTTTCGTGCGCTGGCCGATGCCTTTGACGAAAAGGTGCAGGACCTCCGCCGCGAAAGCGAGGCGCGCGTCCGTCAGCTTGAGCGCAACACAGAGCGTGCGCCGCTGGAATTTCTGCAACGGGTAGAGCCGCTGTTGATCGAGCTGATGCGCGACGCAGGCGGGCTGGTGGTGCTGGACCGGCGCAACGTCCTGTTGCAGGCCGATGTGATCGACATCACCGGGCCTGCCATCGCGCGGATCAATGCCCAATTCGGGGATGATGGTGGCATTGCCCCGCCAGCCGCCCCCGACGCGCCCCAAACGAGCACTGGCGAACAGGATTAGGGCGCTTGCCCCGGTGGGGGCAAATTGCTAGGCCGACGCAGGCTATGCCCCACCAAGGAGGGCTGCGCCGGAGAGGGAAAGGACCACGTATGACAGAGCCGCTGAAAACCGCGGATATCCAAGAGATCCAGCGGCTGATTCCGCATCGCTACCCGTTCCTTCTTATCGACAAGGTGGTGGATATCGACGGCTATCAATCTGCCTGTGGCATCAAGAATGTCACTATGAACGAGCCGCATTTTCAGGGTCATTTCCCTGGCAATCCGATTATGCCCGGCGTCACCATCGTCGAGGCGATGGCACAGACCGCCGCCGTCATGGTGGGCACCGCCCTCAACATGCAGGACAAGAACCTGCTGGTCTATTTCATGGCCATCGACAGCTGCAAGTTCCGGCGCATGGTCGTGCCCGGCGACGTGCTGGAGATGCGGCTTGAGACCCTGCGCGGCAAGCCCGGTGGCAAGGTCTGGAAATTTGCGGGCCGCGCCGAAGTCGAGGGCGAACTGGCCTGCGAGGTCGCGTTCACCGCGATGATGGATCTTCCAAAGGAGTAGCGCCACATGGCCGACACGCCCCAGACGACGATTCATCCTAGCGCCGTGGTCGAGGACGGTGCGCAACTGGGCGCGGGCTGCGTCGTCGGGCCGTTCTGCCATATCGGGCCAGAGGCACGGATCGGCGACCGGACCGAGCTGAAAAGTCATGTGGTCGTGTCCGGCGATACCGAAATTGGCGAGGAATGCCTGATCTTTCCCTTCGCGTGCATCGGTGAAATCCCGCAGGATCTGAAATTCAACGGCGAAAAAACACGTCTTGTGATCGGGGCGCGCAACCGGATCCGCGAGCATGTGACGATGAACGCCGGCACCGAGGGTGGCGGCGGCGTCACGCGGGTCGGCGATGATGGGCTTTTCATGGCGGGCTGTCATGTGGCGCATGATGTGCAGGTCGGCAATAGCGTCATCATCGTCAACAATGCCGCGCTTGCGGGGCATTGCGTGCTTGAGGATGATGTGATCATCGGTGGCCTGTCGGGTGTGCATCAATGGGTGCGTATCGGGCAGGGCGCCATCATCGGGGCCGTCACGATGGTCACCAATGATGTGATCCCCTACGGCCTCGTTCAGGCGCCGCGCGGCGTGCTGGACGGGCTCAACCTTGTCGGGCTCAAGCGGCGTGGCGTGGCGCGCAGTGACATCACGGCGCTGCGTGCGGCGTTTCAGATGCTGGCACAGGGCGAGGGCGCCTTTCAGGACCGCGCGCGGCGCTTGGGCGAAGAAACCGAAAGCGCCTATGTCCGTCAGATCGTGGATTTCGTGACCGCCTCCAGCGACCGCTCTTTTCTCACGCCCGGGGCGGGCTGAGCATGGGGCGTCTGGCGATTCTTGCCTGTGACGGGGCTTTGCCCGTCCGACTGGCAGAGGCGCATCCCGACGCCATGATCGTGACGCTCAGGGGCATCCGCTCGCAACTCAGCGACCGCTCGGATGAGCACGAGCTGGAAAAGATCGGCGGTCTTTTCGCCGCGATGAAGGCAGCGGGCGTGGACCGGATGGTTTTTGCCGGCTCTCTGGCCCGGCCACCGATAGACCCCGCGCGCTTTGACGAGGGCATGATGCGCATTGCGCCGCGCCTTATGGCGGCGATCCCGCAGGGCGATGACGCGCTATTGCGCACGGTGATCGGCGTGTTCGAGGAACAGGGTTTCACAGTTCTGGGCGCTCATGAGCTATTGCCCGAACTGGTCGCTGCGCCGGGGTTTTCCCATGGGCCGGATCCGGGGGACAACGCGTTGCGTGATGCCGCACGGGCCGGTGAAATCCTTGCCACGCTTGGCCCTCTGGACCTTGGGCAAGGCTGTGTTGTCGAGGCGGGACACTGTCTTGGCATCGAAACGCTACAGGGCACGGATGCTCTCTTGCGGTTTGTCGCTGCGACGGACCCTGTGCTGCGGGGCACAGGCAAGGGGGTTTTCGTCAAGGCACCCAAGGCCGGGCAGGACCTGCGCATCGACATGCCGGTGATAGGGCCGGGCACCATCGACCGCGTGGTCGAGGCGGGGCTGGCCGGGATTGTCATCGCCCCGGGGCAAGTGATGATCCTTGACCGGGATGAGGTCATGCGCCGCGCAAGCGAGGCAGGTGTTTTCGTGCTTGCCAAGGCATCTGCATGAAGGTCTTTGTGATCGCGGGAGAGGCGTCTGGCGATGCGCTTGGTGCTGCGTTGATGTCGGGTCTCAAGTCTCTGACACAAGTGGATTTTGTTGGTGTTGGCGGCCCGCAGATGGAGGCCGAGGGGCTAACATCCCTCTTCCCGATGGAAGAGCTGAGCGTGATGGGGATCGTCGAGATCCTGCCAAAATATTTCCATCTGAAACGCCGCATTCGTGAAACAGCAGAGGCGGCATTGGCAGCTGATCCTGATGTGATCGTGTCTATCGACAGCCCCGATTTCTGCCTGCGCGTGGCCAAGATCGTGAAGGCGCGCAAAGATATCCGCACGGTGCATTACGTGGCCCCCTCGGTCTGGGCATGGCGGCCCAAGAGGGCGGCAAAGATGTCGCGCGTGATCGACCATGTGCTGGCCCTTTTGCCGTTCGAGCCGCCCTACATGCAGGCCGCCGGGATGGAGTGTGATTTCGTCGGGCATCCGGTGGTGAGCGCGCCACAGGCCAGTGCCGAGGACATCGCGGACTTTCGGCGTCGTCATGATCTGGGCGAGGCGCCGGTGCTTTTGGTGCTGCCCGGATCGCGCGGCGGAGAGGTGGCGCGGCTGGGGCCGATCTTTGGTGCGGCTGTTCGTGACATCTTGCACGCGCGGCCTGATATTCGGGTCGTGTTGCCGACGACAGCCTCGCGGGCCGCGCAGGTGCGCGCGCTAGTGGCTGACTGGTCCGGAGAGCCGATTGTGATCGCCCCGGATGACATGAAGATCGCGCTCTACGCATCTGAAAAAGCGGCAGCTTTTGGTGTGGCGAGTGTGGCGTTGGCGGCCTCTGGTACAGTCTCGCTTGAGCTGGCTGCAGCCAACACGCCGATGGTGATCGCCTATGACGTCAACCGGATCAGCCGCGAAATTATCCGCTATATGCTTCGGATCGACACGCTGACGCTCGTCAATCTGGTCTCCGAGACGCGCGCGGTGCCTGAATTCAACGGCGAGCGTTGCCGTGCCGACCTGATTGCAAAGGGCGTGCTGGATGTTCTGCGCGCGCCCGCAGCGCAGCAAGAGGCGATGGATCTGACAATGGCGCGCCTTGGCCGGGATGGTGAGGCCCCGGGCCTGCGCGCGGCGAGGGCGGTGCTAAAGTCGGTGCCGGGCAGGGCTTAAGGCTCTCTTAAACCTTCGCGCCTATGACTGGACGCATGATCGTGAGTGCGCTGCCTCTTTTATTGTTCGGTTTTTGGCAAAGCTCGGCGCTATGGCTATGCTGTGCGTGGGTGAAGGCGCGCTTTTGCAGCGCGGTTTCAACCCTTCCAGATCCATCCACCGCCCAGAATGCGCGTGCCGCCGGTCTCGTAAAACACACAGGCTTGTCCCGGCGAAACGCCCTCTTCGGGGGTCAGCAATTCGACCTCGGCCGTGTCCGGGCCAAGCGGGCGAATGATCGCCTCGCGCGGTGGGCGGGTCGACCGGACCTTGACCGCCACGTGCCATTCCGATGCGCCGTCAAAAGGTGAATCGCCCAGCCAATTGATCTCTCGCAAGGGGACGATCCGTGTCGCCAAAAGCTCTTTTGGGCCGACGACGACCTGTTTGGCATCAACATCCAGCCGCACCACATATAACGGATCCGACAGGCCGCCGATCCCAAGCCCGCGGCGCTGCCCGATCGTGTAGTGGATGACCCCGTCATGTTGCCCCAGCACGCGCCCGTCGGCATGAACGATCTCACCCGGTTCCGCCGCGCCGGGGCGCAGTTTTTCGATCACCGAGGCGTAGTTGCCGTTCGGCACGAAACAGATGTCCTGACTGTCCGGTTTGTCGGCGACGGGCAGGTTGTAGCGTGCCGCAAGTGCGCGGGTCTCGGCCTTGGAGGGCAGGTGCCCAAGCGGAAAGCGGAGAAAGGACAGCTGTTCGGGGGTGGTTGAGAACAGGAAATACGACTGATCGCGCGCGGCATCGGCGGCGCAATGCAATTCCGGACCATGCATGCCGTCTTTGCGCTGGATGTAGTGGCCCGTCGCCATGCAATCGGCATCGAGGTCTCGTGCGGTTTCCAGCAGATCCTTGAACTTCACACGCTCGTTGCACCGGATGCACGGCACCGGTGTGGCCCCCGCGAGATAGCTGTCGGCGAATTCGTCGATCACCGCGTCGCGAAAAATATTCTCGTAATCAAGAACATAATGCGGAAAGCCCATGTCCTCGGCCACGCGCCGCGCATCGTGAATGTCCACCCCGGCGCAACAGGCGCCCTTTTTGGCCAAGGCCGCGCCATGATCATAGAGCTGCAGGGTAACACCGACGACATCATAGCCCTCTTCGGCCAGTTGCGCGGCCACAACTGAGCTATCCACACCGCCAGACATCGCCACGACGACGCGGGTCTGCGCGGGCGGCTTGGCAAAGCCGAGCGAATTGAGCGATGGGTCGAGGGGCATGGCACATCTCCGGGGTTTGGCGCGGTATATAAGACGCGTGGCGCGAAATGTTAAGAGCCGGTGGCGCGCTGGTTTTTTAGGCAAATGCGCCGCACTTCGCCGGATCGGTTTCATGGTGCGTTAAACGGAATTTCCGATGCTGACCGTCACACGATGAACGAAGGGATTTTGGTTATGTATCTCAAGAAAGTCGACGGTCCAAGGGCGGTGACCCTGCCGGACGGCACGGTGATGACGCGGGCAGACCTGCCTGCGACAGACACGCGCCGATGGGTCGTTTCGCGCAAGCTCGCGGTCGTCCGTGCGGTTGTGCATGGTCTCATTTCTCAGGATGAGGCGCAAAACACCTATGGGTTGAGTGTCGAGGAGTTTCAGGAGTGGCTGGATGCGGTTGCCCGCCATGGAGCGCCGGGTCTCAAGGTCACGATGGAGAAATCACTGTACAACCTAAAGTAGAATGTTTTATTTGTTTTTTCGCGGTAACCGGCGGTTAATCAATTTTCTAGAGCCTCGTGACATGACACGGATCTCAATGGAGTAGTTCAAATGCGCGTCCTTCTGGTGGAAGACGATCCCAACACATCGAAAAGTATCGAGCTGATGCTCACCCATGCGAATCTCAACGTCTACACGACCGATCTGGGGGAAGAGGGAATCGATCTGGCCAAGCTTTATGATTACGATTTGATCCTTCTCGATCTCGGGCTGCCTGACATGAACGGCCATGAGGTCTTGCGTCAGTTGAGGCTGGCGCGGATCGAGACGCCGATTCTAATTCTGTCTGGATCTGACGATACCGAGAACAAGATCAAGGGCTTTGGCTTTGGTGCAGATGATTACCTGACCAAACCGTTCCACCGCGAAGAGCTGGTGGCGCGCATTCATGCGATCATCCGCCGATCCAAGGGGCATTCGCAATCGGTGATCCGCACCGGAAAGGTGCATATCAATCTCGACGCCAAGACAGTGGAGGTTGCGGGCAAGACGGTGCATCTGACGGGCAAGGAATACCAGATGCTGGAACTTTTGAGCCTGCGCAAGGGGACCACGCTGACCAAGGAGATGTTTCTGAACCATCTTTATGGAGGCATGGATGAGCCGGAACTGAAAATCATTGACGTTTTCATTTGTAAACTGCGCAAGAAACTGGCCGAGGCCACCGGGGGCGAGAACTATATCGAGACCGTCTGGGGCCGTGGCTATGTCCTGCGTGACCCCGATCCGGTCGGCAGCAGCGACGGCCGTGTGGCCATCGGGGCGTGACGGCACCGCTTGCAACGGAGCGCATATCCCGGCTTGGCTCTGGACCTCCGGGGTGGCTCCGCCTAACACTCTGACCGGCGGGCCGGGGTTGCGGCCTAACGGGCAAGGGGCGCAGGATGAGCAAGCGGTCGGCACAGACGCTGCAGGTCGAAAAGCTGAACGAGGCGGAGGCCGAGGCGGAACTGGCGCGGCTGGCCCAGCTTTTGTCAGAGGCGGACGCGGCGTATCATCAGGAGGATGCGCCTGAGATATCCGACGCGGAGTATGATGCCCTAAAGGCGCGAAACATCGCCATCGAGGCACGGTTTCCGCAGGTCAAGCGTGCGGACAGTCCCAGCGAGCGGGTTGGCGCCGCCCCCGCCGATGGCTTTGCCAAGGTGACCCATGCGGTACGGATGCTCAGCCTGTCCAACGCTTTTGACGACGCCGATATCGCAGAATTCGACGACCGGATCAGGCGCTATCTGGGGCTGGATGGCGCGGCGTCGCTGACCTATACGGCCGAGCCAAAGATCGACGGGCTGAGCTTGAGCCTGCGGTATGAGAGTGGGCAGTTGGTGCAGGCCGCAACGCGGGGCGATGGGGCGGTGGGCGAGAATGTGACCGCCAACGCGCGCACCATCGACGATATCCCGACCCGGATCGACGGCGCGCCTGAGGTGCTCGAAGTGCGCGGCGAGGTCTATATGAGCCACGCCGATTTCGAAGCGCTGAATGCGCGGCAGGCCGAGCAGGGGGACAAGACATTTGCCAATCCGCGCAATGCCGCTGCCGGGTCGCTGCGCCAGTTGGACAGCGCCATCACCAAAGCGCGGCCTCTGCGCTTTTTCGCCTATGCGTGGGGAGAGATCAGCGAGCCCTTGGCGAAGCGGCAGATGCAGGCGATCGAACGGCTGGCGAAGCTAGGGTTTCAGACCAATCCGCTGACCGCCTTGTGCGATGGCCCTGACAACATGATCGCCCATTACCGCAAGATCGAGCGACAGCGCGCCGATCTTGGCTATGATATCGATGGGGTTGTCTACAAGGTCAACGATCTGGACCTGCAACGCCGCCTTGGCTTTCGCTCGACCACGCCGCGATGGGCGATTGCGCATAAATTTCCTGCCGAACTGGCCTGGACCCGGCTGGAGGCGATCGACATTCAGGTGGGGCGCACCGGCGCGCTGAGCCCGGTTGCCCGGCTGACGCCGGTGACCGTGGGCGGGGTCGTGGTCAGCAACGCGACGCTGCATAATGAGGATTACGTCGCCGGGCGCGATGCCAAGGGGAACACGATCCGCGATGGCAAGGATATCCGCGAGGGGGACTGGGTGCAGGTCTACCGGGCGGGTGACGTGATCCCCAAAGTGGCGGATGTGGATCTGTCGCGGCGGCCTGAGACAAGCGAGGCGTATGTCTTTCCGCTGACCTGCCCCGAATGCGGCTCAGAGGCGATCCGCGAGGAGGGTGACGCGGTGCGGCGCTGTACCGGCGGGCTTGTTTGTCCGGCGCAGGCGGTCGAAAAGCTCAAGCATTTCGTCAGCCGCGCGGCGTTCGACATCGAAGGGCTGGGTGCGAAGCAGGTCGAGCAATTTTACCGCGACGGCTGGATCCGCGAGCCTGCGGATATCTTTACCCTGCAAGAGCGGTTCGGACAGGGCCTGCAGCAGCTCAAAAACCGTGAGGGCTGGGGCGAGAAAAGCGCGCTGAACCTGTTTGCCGCGATCGAAGAGAAGCGGCGCATCGGCTTGGGCCGGTTGCTCTTTGCGCTTGGGATCCGGCATGTGGGTGAACAGGCGAGCAACCTTCTGGCGCGGTTTTACGGCACATGGGACGAGGTCATCGCCGCGATGGATGGCGCCGCGGCAAATGATGGCCCGGATTGGGAGCGGTTGCTCGGGATCGACGGTGTGGGCGAAGTTATGGCGCGTAGCCTTGTGACGTCTTTTGCGCAGCCGCAAGAACGCGCAAGCATCGACCGGCTGGCCGCCCATCTAAAGGTCGAAGAGGCGGCGCAGCCCGACACATCCGGCAGCCCGGTCGCGGGCAAGACTGTGGTCTTTAGTGGCACGCTGGAAAAGATGACACGGGCCGAGGCCAAGGCGCGTGCCGAGTCTCTCGGTGCCAAGGTCTCGGGCTCTGTGAGTGCCAAGACCGATCTGCTGGTGGCTGGCCCCGGTGCCGGGTCCAAGGCGAAAAAGGCCGCAGAGCTTGGCGTTGAGACGCTCGACGAGGATGGCTGGCTTGACCTCATCGGGGACGCCTGAGCCGATGTCGGGTCGCCCGGAGATATTGTTCCCGCTGTTTGCCGGGCTTGAAACGCTCGAAGGGGTTGGCCCCAAGACCGCGCAGAGCCTTGAGGCGCTCCATATCGCGCGCCCGCGGGATATGGTTTTCACGTTGCCACATTCCGGCATCGACCGGCGCAAGCGCGCCAGCGTTCAGGGCGCGGATCTGCCCGGGGTCGTCACGGTCGAGGTGGTGGTGGGCCGGCACATGCCCCCCAGCCGACGTGGCGGGCCTTACCGGATCAACGTCGAGGATGCCGAGATCGCGTTTCAGCTGGTGTTTTTCAACGGGCGCGACACGTACCTGACCAAGGTGCTGCCCACGGGTGCGCGACGGGTCGTATCCGGCAAGGTGGAGCTTTTTGACGGGCTGGCGCAGATGGTGCATCCCGATCATGTGCTGCCGCC
>CBFHML010000067.1:0-15358 GCA_965656855.1 Roseovarius sp. | reverse complement strand
TTTCTGTCGCTGGTTTTCATCATTCTTACCAACACATTACCGGCCACGGCCCAACAGACTGTTTTCATACAGATCGAGGCACAGCCAAGCCTCACGCGCGCTCAGGATAGTTTGCGCCAGTATGCCACGCGGATTCAGGACGTGAACGGCTTTGCGCTTGGCAGCGGCTGGTACGGTATCGCGCTTGGCCCATATGCCGAGGACGAGGCGCCGGGCATTTTGCGCAACCTGCGCCGCGCCGGGCTGATCCCGCGTGACAGCTATGTCGCGCAGCCATCTGAATATCAGCGGCAATTCTGGCCGGTCGGCACCGACTTACTCGCGCAGGATGACCCGACGCAGGCCCCGCTGACAACACAGCCCCCACAGACAGAGGTGCAAAGCTCTCAGGCGCGCAGCGAACGCGTCGAGCCCACCCCAGAGCCCGAGCCGCAACCCATCATCGCCCCCGAAGAGCCCCGCGAAACCGTACAAGAGGCCCGCGCCAGCGAGGCCAACCTCAGCCGCGACGCACGCGAGGAATTGCAGATCGCACTAAAATGGGCGGGCTTTTACGGCGGTGCGATTGACGCCGCCTTTGGCCGGGGCACGCGCGGGTCGATGGCACGCTGGCAGGAGGCCAATAATTTCGAGGCGACAGGCGTGCTGACAACCCGCCAACGCGAAGAGCTTTTGCGCCAGTATAATACCGTTTTCGAAGATCTCGGTCTGCAGGTCGTGCGCGACACCCAAGCCGGCATCGAGATGCGCCTGCCGATGGATGTGGTTAGCTTTGAGCGCTACGAGGCGCCGTTTGCCCATTATGCCGCCACCGGCAATATCGACGCGCGCGTGCTGCTGATTTCGCAATCGGGGGACCGCTCTACGCTGGCGGGGCTTTACGACATCATGCAAACCCTTGAAATCGTGCCCGAAGCCGGGCCGCGCACGCTTGAAGATAATGCCTTTACCCTGATTGGCGAAGGGGCGTATTCGATTTCTCATACCCAAGCTTGGCTGAAGAACGGAGAGGTCAAAGGCTTTACCCTAGTGTGGCCCGCAGGCGACGAGGAACGCCGCAGACGGCTTTTGGGCGAGATGCAAGAAAGCTTTGCCCGGCTCGATGGCACGCTCGATCCCGCGGCAGGCATCGAAGGTGGGCAAAGCCTTGACCTTGTATCGGGTCTGGAGATCCGCAAGCCCACGATGTCGCGCTCGGGCTTTTACGTTGATGGCGCAGGCACCGTGGTGACCACCGCCGAGGTGGTGCAGGGCTGTGGCCGCATCACGCTTGACGACGCCTATGACGCCACGGTGCAGACCGTGGACGTGGAGACAGGCATCGCCGTGCTGCGCCCGGTCAAACCGCTCGCACCGATTGCCGTCGCGGCCTTTGGGGATGAGGCGCTACGCCTGAAATCGGATGTGGCGGTCGCTGGCTATAGCTATGGTGGCGTGCTCAGCGCGCCGACCGTGACCTTTGGCCAGCTAGAGGAATTGCAGGGCCTTCAGGGTGAGGAAAACCTCAAGCGGCTGGCGCTGAACGCGCTGGATGGCGACGTGGGCGGCCCGGTTGTGGATGCAGGCGGCGCGGTGGTCGGTATGCTGCTGCCCGCGCGCGTCGAGGGGCGGCAGCTGCCCGAGGGCGTCAGCTTTGCCGCCAAATCCGAGGTCATTCGCGGCGTGCTGGAGGCGGCGGGCGTCGCCAGTGCGGACAGCTCGGACACGGCCCAGCTCAACCCCGAGGCCCTGACAGAGCGGGCGACAGGCATGACGGTGCTTGTCAGCTGCTGGGAGTGATCGGGCTTTTATTTAAAATTCATGTTTAATTGCATGCGCTTAAGCGGGTCTTGACGGGGCCGCATTAAGGATTTGGAAATTTCTCTGACTGACCCTCGTCTTGGGTGCGGGGTGTTGTGGCGGCGTTTGGGACCCCGGCGCGCCACAAGAACGGGAGAGTTACCAGCCATGCAATCTTTCATGTGGATATCCGCCACCTTGACCAGTCTGACGCTTGCCACCGGCGCACAGGCGGATCTGTCCGCCGATGTGGCGCGGTCCCTGCATCTGGCGCAAAATGGGCAAGCCGCCCCGCCCGTGGACCATGCCGGGCAATGGTGGACCCATCCGAAGGGCTGTGAATATTCCCGCGCGGGACGTCCCGGTGAAACCGTGTGGTACCTGATCATCAACACGGCCCAGCGCGGCTGCCCCCCCTATATCCTCTCACATTCGCCCTATGGAGATATCTATTAACGCCCCTGTCTCGTTGAGGGCGTGAGGGATGTCGAAACGGGAAAACGCCTAAGCGATGGTTGAACGCAGATGAATAAGCGTGGGGCGGTCGGCGGCAAAGGCAGCGCTGACCGCCGCGCGCAGTTCATCAAGCGCGCCGGGGGCCGCCGCATGGGCGCCATAGGCGCGTGCAAGGGCGCAGAAATCGGGGTTTTTCGCAACCACCGCGTTGGGCGCGATCTGCGCGCGCACCATCGCGTCCTCGATCTCTTTCAGCTTGGCATTGTCCCAGATGACGATGGGCAGCGGCAGGCCCAGTTCAACGGCGGTGCCAAGGTCCTGCAATGTGTATTGAAAACCATAATCCCCGGCGAGCGCCAGTGTGGGCTGACCGGGCCGCGCCACCGCACCGCCAATGGCCGCAGGCAGGGCATAGCCCAACGTGCCAAAGCCGAATGGATGATGCCAATGGCCGGGATCGCGCATCGGCCATGTCTCCAGCGCCGTATACGCGAATTGCGTCATGTCGGAATAGATCATGGTCTCTGGCGGTACGACCTCGCGCAGCGCATCCAGCACAGGCAGGATACCGGGACGCTCGGCCGCCACCTCGCCGCGCCAGCGCAGGGTGTCGGCGCGCACCTCCTCCTCGGTCCAGTCGCTGTCGCCGGTCTCGGGCAGGGCCGCGGCCAGATCGGTCAGAAAACGCGCCGCGTCGGACAAAACGGCCATCTCGGGTCTCGGCGCCCCCAGCTCGACTGGGTCGATATCCACCCGGATCAGGGGCGCGTCATGGCCAAGCTCGTCGCGCCACAAATCGACCTCTGCCAGTTCCGAGCCGACGACCACCACGAGATCGGCGCGCGCCAGCGCCCGCGCGCTGTCAGGGCGGGCCAGATAAGACCCGAAATGCAGCGGATCATCCTCCGCAGCCACGATCCCGCGCCCGGCATAGGTGGTGACTGACGCAGCCCGGGTGCGCGTCAGCACCTCGCGCGCCGCATGCGCGGCATGGGTCGCCCCGCCACCGAACACGAATAAAGGCCGCCGCGCCGCGCGCAGCCGGGCCGCCACCGCGCCCAATTCCTGCACCGAGGCCCCGGGGCGCACCAAGGGCCGACCGGGCGCATCCGGCGCAGGCGCGCAGTCCATCCCGCCAAGTGCGATGGGCACCTGAATGTGACGCGGGCGCGGGCGGGCGCCATCGAATTCGGTCAGCGCCCGGTCAATCAGCGCGAACGCCGCCTCGGGCGAGCAGGCCTCATGGCTCCACTCACACACGGTTGCCGCGGCCCCTTGCTGATCGATCATCTGGTGCAGCTGGCCACGCCGCGCTGCCGTCTCATCAAGGCACGACGACAGGACAAGCATCGGCACACTGTCCGACCATGCCTGCCCCATCGGGGTCATGATGTTGCACAGCCCCGGACCGGTGATGACATAGGCGACCCCCGGCTTGCCACTGGCCCGCGCATAGCCATCCGCCATGAACCCCGCGCCCTGTTCGTGCCGCGCCAGAACATGGGTGATCCCCGCCTCCTCAATGCCGCGATACATCTCGATGTTATGCACACCCGGAATGCCAAAAATCACGTCGATCCCGCGGCTTTTGAGCATGTGGGAAATTTGCGCCCCAAGGGGCCGCGTTGGGGCGGCATCGGCCATCAGGCCCTCCAGAAGTTGATGGTGAAAATGGCGTAAACCGCCAACAGTTCCAGCCGGCCAACCAGCATGGCAGCGGTCAAAAGCCATTTGGCCGTGTCATTGAGCGAAGAGAAATTGCCCTTTGGCCCGATTGTATCGCCAAGCCCCGGCCCGACATTGGCAAGCGCCGTGGCCGCACCCGATACGGAGGTGGTGAAATCCAGCCCCGTCATGGCGAGTGCGACAGCCAGCAACCCCAAGGAGACCACGAAAAAGACGAAGAACGCCATGACCGAACTCAGCACGTCATCGGAAATCTGCCGCCCGTCATAGCGCGGCGTGAACACGCCATGCGGTGAATGGATCCGCCGAAGCTGTGCATGGATAGACGCAAAAAGGATCTGGTAGCGGAAGATTTTGACCGAACAGGCGGTGGACCCCGCGCAGCCGCCAATAAGGCCGATGAAAAAGAACATCGTGACCGCGAAACCGCCCCAGCCCATGTAATCCACGCTGGCATATCCGGTGCCCGAAATGATCGACACGATGTTGAACAGCGACTCTCTCACTGCCTCCTCCGGATGACCGGCAAAGGAGTTTATGAGAAACGCGACCATCACCAGCACCAGCACCGCAATCGTGATCAGAAACCCACGGATCTGCGCATCCTGCCACAACGAGCCGGTATTGCCGTTCAATAGCTGGACATAGCGCACGAAAGGCAGCGCCGAGAGAATGATAAACACCGTCGCGACATATTCCAGCGGCCCGGCAAACACGGCGAAAGACGCGTCATAATTGGAAAACCCACCTGTCGCCACGGTCGTCATGGCATGCACAAGCGCGTCGAACACCCCCATCCCAAAGATCATGTAGGCAATCATGCACGCAAGCGTCAGACCGAAATAAATCAGGGATATCTGCGAGGCAATGGAACTGGCACGGGGCAGGATCTTGCCCATCGTGTCGAACGCCTCGGTGCGAAAGATCTGCATGCCGCCGACCCGCAGTTCGGGCAAAAACACCATCGCCACGACAATGATCCCGATCCCGCCCAGCCATTGCATCAGACCTCGCCACAGCAACAGGCCACGCGGCAACGTCTCAAGCCCGGAAAAAACCGTCGATCCCGTCGTGGTAAGGCCCGACATGGCCTCGAACACCGCATCGACGACACGCGCCTCCGTGGCGCCAAGGATAAAGGGCAGCGCCCCGAACAAAGGCAGCGCGACCCAAACGCTGGTGGTCACAAGAAAGGTCTGCTGGATCGTGAGCCCCTCACGCACCCCGTTGCGACAGGCCAGCGCAACAAGGCTGCCCACCAAAACGGTGAGAATGGCGCTTTCGGCAAAAATCGCCCAGTGCCCGCCCCCGTCATAAAGATCAACGCCAAGCGGCAGCAGCATGGTCAAGCCAAGCGCCGTGACCAACAGGCCGATCACATATCCGACGGGGCGAAAATCCAACATGAGGCGCAGACTTGGCCGCAGGCGTAGGCGCTGTCAAGCGCGGCTGTCACCTGTCCTTGCGGCGGTCACGCGCGGCATATGCGGATCTTGTGGGCGCGTTGGGCAAATCGCGCACCTGCAAGAGGAAAAGAGGCCCCGGCCCAAAGGCCGGAACCCTTTTGGATCACGCGTAAAACATGTCGCGAAAGACGTGGGCCGTGATGTCGTTGCGGCGGATGCCGAGCACGGCCAACTCTTCGTCTGTTTTCGCTTCAAGCTCTTCGATCAGGTGCCGCCGAGAGGCGATGTGCATGTGATTTTCCATGCCCCGCATCAGCCGCAGAAAGAAGTTGGTGAACAGGCCCGTCCGGGCGGGTTCGTAGTCGGATGAATTTGTAGATGTCGTCGCCATTTTGGAAACCTCGCAAATGGATGTCTGGTTTCCTCCCTTGCACTCAATTTAGGTCATATATGCTGACATGACCATTGCCAAAGAAGAAGCCCCGGTCTGCGTTCTGTGCAAACCGGGGCTTGGCAGTTTTGTCTGACGTCGCCTGTCCGGTCAGGTGGCGTCTTTGCGCTTGGGCATGGCGGGCGGCGCCGAGGGTTTGCGCGGGCGCTTGGCCTCTGCGGGCTTTGCCGCCTCTTCGGTTTTTGCCGGCTTGGCGGCGGGGAACGCCGTCACATTGTCCTTGACTGGCGCAGGCTTGGCGGGCGTTTTCACCTTCGTGGTGGGCGCTGCGGCCTTGGGTTTCGCCTCCGCAGGCTTTGCTTTTGGCTTGGGCGCGGGTTTGGCTGCGACAGGCGCCTTCGGTTGCGTCTTGGGCTTGGCCGCTGTCTTGACCCTTGGCTGGGCCTCGGCGGTTGGCTTGGCTTCAGTCTTGGGCTGCGCTGGCGTCTTTGTCTTGGCGGCTGGCTTTTTCGCAGGTGCCGCCGCCTTTATGGGCGCTGCCTTGGCCGTTGGCGCGGCGGGCTCGCGCCGCAGGCCCATGAACCCAATCTGCGCCTCGATCATCGCGCGCGAGCTGGCCTGTGCCATTTTCATGTTGGTTTCGACCATATAGCCCATAAGGCGGATACCGGCGGTCGATAGCTTGAGTGGTGCGGTAAACATATCCATGCGTCCCGTCCTTTTCGATCTGAATGGAATGGCCGAACGAATCGACCGGCCAATTATCTACTATGACGAGAGTTTGCAGGTGCAGCGCGACACTTGCAAAACGCAGAGCGAAAAAGCGCGCATAACCGGCTATGCTTTGCTGCATCGCCGCATGCGCGCCTAATTTTCAGGCGTTTTAACCTAGCCGACGTGGATAAGCGTCGAGAACAGCTTGGGGTCAAGGCTGTCGGCGTCAAAGCTGTCGCCATGGGTCAGCACGCTCACCGCATCATGGCTGTGCAGGCTTTCTTGATGGCTGGCTACGATCCGAAAATCGCCGATCCGCTCGTCCGCGATCAGCGGCTCTGCGAAAAGGCGCGCCGCATCCTCGACAAAAATCGGATTGGCGGCGTTCAATTCGGCAAAGGCCTGCTCGTCCTCGCGCTTGACCATGACCTGCGTTTCGGTTGCCACGGCCTGACGTGCCAGATCGACAACATCCTCGAACCACATGCATTGATCTGTCGCCACCTCGACAGAGATCCGCGCCACCGACCGCTGCGAATGCGGCGTGGCAAGCTGGCCGCGCGACTGACGCGCATGTTCGCTCAACTCCAAGGAACACGGGCAGGTCGATGAATAGACATAGTCAAGATGCATGTATTTGCGGCGCACGCCGTCACGTTCGACCAGTTCCAGCGCGATGTCGTAATACTGAAAGCCATCAAGCCCTGAGCGCAGCGAGCGGATCTTCATCGGGTAGGAAAATCGCATCTGAATGCGCGCGTCAAAGCTGTCGAGATCCGAGATGTAATCGTCCAGCGCCGCCTCGATCACCTCAAAGCTGAAGGTCTTTTCCGAGTGCTTGTAAAAGCTGCGCATGATGCGCGACATGTTGATGCCCTTTTTCTCAGCCTCAAGGCTGACCGTGCCGGTCACCGACGTCTCAAGCGTCAGATCGCCATTGTCGCGGGTGTGAAAGCGGATGGGCAGGCGAAAGTTTGAAATGCCCACATGCTGAATGGCACGCTTGGCGCCCTTGATGAGAGAGGCAGGACCGTTTTGCAGATCGGGCATCGCGGCGCGATAGGCCGCGTCGGGCACGAAATCCTCTGGATATTCCCGCTTGAGCACGGGATACTCGGACGGCTTTGACCCGGACACCAGCAGGGCAAGACCGGGGTCGAGATCGGCAATTTCTTCTGGTGTGGCCTGTGCAGCCCACGCGCGCAGACGCTCGAGCGCTTCTTCGGCCTCTGTCCGGCTGCTCACCTCTGTCAGTCTGGAGGTGTGAATATTCATGTGCCCTGTCCCCATCTGTCGCCACTCGGATCTATATAGTGCGTCGCGGCGGTGATTTCCATTTTCGTCTCTTTGTACGTGCAATCCGACAGATCGGATCAAAGAGACAGAGATCGAGCCCATTGCGGGACACCGGAATTTTGCAAAATTCCGATCCGTTTTCTTGCAAGAAAACGGGCGTCACGTCGCGTCAAGCGCCTGCATGATATCGGCGACCAGATCCTCTGGATCCTCTATCCCCACCGACAGGCGTACAAGACCGGGGGTGATGCCCAGCGTCACCTTCAGATCCTCAGCAAGGCGCTGATGCGTTGTGGTTGCCGGATGCGTCGCAATAGATTTCGCATCCCCCAGATTGTTGGAAATCAGCACAATCCCCAGCGCATTGAGAAAGGCGAACGCCGCCGCCTGCCCGCCCGCCAGATCAAGCGCTATGACCGTGCCGCCCTTGCCCATCTGCCGCTGTACCAACGCGTTCTGCGGATGGCTTTCGTGGCCGGGATAGATCACCCGGTTCAGCTTGGGATGGCCGTGCAACGCCTCTGCGATCGCCTCTGCGCCCGCCGCCTGCGCGCGTACGCGCAAGTCGATCGTCTCAAGCCCCTTGAGCATGACCCACGCGTTGAACGGCGACAACGAGCCGCCGGTATGTTTCATATAGGGTTCCACCGTCTTGCGGATATACGTCTTGGAGCCAAGGATCACACCGCCCAGTGTGCGCCCCTGTCCATCGATATGCTTGGTGGCCGAATAGATCACCACATCGGCCCCCTGAGTGAGCGCGCGGGAAAAAACCGGGGTGGCAAAAACATTGTCGACCACAACCTGTGCGCCCTTGGCATGGGCGATCTCGGCCACGGCCTCGATATCGATCACCTCAAGCGTGGGGTTGGCGATGGTCTCAAAGAAGACCAGCCTCGTGTCGTCGCGGACCGCCGCGCGCCATGCATCCAGATCGGTGCCATCCACGAATGTCACCTCGACGCCAAAGCGGGTCAGCACCTCTTCGAGCACATAAAGGCACGAGCCAAAAAGCGCGCGTGCCGACACCACATGATCGCCCGCCCGCAGCATGGACGTGAGCGCACCAGAGACCGCCGCCATGCCGCTGGCGGTGGCAAACGCGTCCTCGGCGCCCTCAAGTGCTGCGATGCGCCGCTCGAACATGGCGACGGTCGGATTGCCGTAACGGGCGTAGATGAATTCATCCTCTCCCGCCTGCACGAACCGCGCCTCTGCGGCCTCGGCACTGTCATAGACAAAGCCCTGCGTGAGAAAGAGCGCCTCACTCACCTCGTTATACTGGCTGCGCCGCGTGCCGCCATGCACCAGCTGGGTGCGGGTTTTCCATGTGTCTGTCATCTTACGACCTCCGGGCAACCTGATGCCCAATAAAAAAAGCCCCGTGCCGGTCAAGCGAAAGGGGGCTTTCTCCTGACCTCTTTAGCGGTTGGTGTTTAACGTGGCCCGCAATCCGGTAACAAATCGCCACCGGTTTGAGATACTCGGATGCCGCACAGGCGTCAACAGCCTGTGCCGGGCTGTTGCGGCGCGGTTGCGTCACGAGGGTTTAACCTAGTCTTCGCAAAGCCGTCATATGTCTACCCTACTCCCACCCACAAGATGTAGGGGGAGCACGCGCCAGTGCCGCTATTACAGATCAATGCCGCATCTGGTGGGCCCAGCCTCCATCCTTCGGGGGATTGCCCCGATCCGGCCTTGGCGCAGGCGCTGCAAACCGCCGGTCCGATCATCATCATGGTGCATGGCTATAAATTCGCCCCCGGCCATCACCGCGCCTGTCCGCACCGGCATATCCTGTCCCTGTCGCCCCGGCAGTGCTGGAAGGCGCTGAGCTGGCCAAGCGGGCTTGGCTTTGGCGGGCAGACCCCGAATGAGGGGGTCGCCATCGCCTTTGGGTGGCAGGCGCGTGGCACGCTCTGGAACGCCTATGGCCGCGCAGCCGAGGCCGGGCGCCAACTGGCGGAGCTTGTGAAACAGATCCACATCATGGCGCCGAACCGCCCCGTGCACATGATCGCGCATTCGCTTGGGGCACGGGTGGTGCTTGGTGCGCTCAGCGCCGTGCCAGCGGGCAGCGTCGGGCGCATGATCCTGCTCAACGGGGCGGACTATTCCGACACGGCAAAGCGCGCCCTGACCTCTGACGCCGGCAAGCGGGCCGAGATCATCAATGTCACGACCCGAGAAAACGATCTTTTCGACTTTTTGTTCGAGCGGCTGATCCGCCCGCCACATCGCAAGGCCCGCTGCCTTGCCGAGGATTTTCCGGCAGCCCCGAATACGCTGCATATCCAGCTTGACCATCCCGGTACGCGCGAGGCGCTGTCACGGTTGGGGTTCCACGTCGCTCAGGACGCCACGCGGATCTGCCATTGGTCGGCCTATCTGCGCCCCGGCCTGATGCAGGTCTATGCCGCGCTTTTGCGAGAGCCCGCGCACCAGTCGCTGCCACGCCTGCGCCGCCAGCTGCCAAATGCCGCCAATCCGCGCTGGTGCCGGCTGTGGCCATGGTCACAGACGGTTAAACCCGCCGCACCGGTCAATCCCGTGGATCTGGCCTCTCAGGCCTGGATGTCATCGGCGGGCAGCACCAGCAGGACCATGAACCAATAGACGGTATGCAGCGCCAGCGCATAGAGCGCCATGCCCATGACCCAGACCTCCGCCTTGTCGACCGAGATCAAAAGCTCGTTCACCGTGAGTGTCAGCGCCGCCATCAGGGCGTTGATTGGCATCAATGAAACGGGCTTTGTCTCGATGCCGCCGCCGACGCGCGCCAAAACCTCATTCTGGTGGCGCATGCCAAGCGCCATGATGATCAGCACGAACACACAGCCCACCGACAAAAGACGCTGCGTGAATACCGGCTCACATACTGTGATTTGCAGGGCGGCCAGTGCCAAAGTTGCCGCGACAGGCCACACCAGCAGGTCGCGCCTGTCGCGCCCTGCTAGACATAGTGCTCGTGCGGCGCGCGGCAGATTGAGCCAGACGACAAAGGCCTGTCCGATCACGACAACACAAACAAAGCTGCAATCGGCCTCGACACCGGATTGGAGCAAGGCAGTCCAGACCAGCAGGAGGGCCGCAATGGGCACAACAGTGTTAAGGCGCAGCGGCGGCACAGAGGCCACAGCGTCGAGCACACGGATGAAAGAAAGCTTGAACATGCTGCCCAAGATCGCGGATGATTACGGCACCAAGGCGGCGTCACCTAGAAAATACGGAGGTTTTTCGTGCACAATTCTCAGACATCCCGCCCGGATCAGTCCTTGGTGCTGTCGTCCTCATCCGGCTCACCCGTGCCATGCTCGGAAAAGAGTTTGCCCTGCGTCATGAAAAAGACGAACACCGCCGCAGTCAGGCCAAAGGTCTTGAAATAGACCCAGATTTCCTCGCTCGTGCTGCGCCAGACCGCCTCGTTCAACAGCGCCAGAGCAAAGAAAAAGATCATGATCCGCTGTGTCAGGATCATCCAGCCCCGATCGGTAAGCGGCATCATCCCGTCCATCGCGTATTGCAGGTAGGACCGCCCCTGCATCAGCCCGATGGCCAGCGCCCCGCCGAACAGCAGATAGATCATCGTCGGTTTCATCTTGAAAAAGCGCGGATCGTTGAACCACACGCTCAGGCCGCCAAAGACCACGATCAAAACCGCCGTTATGACCTGCATCTTGGACAGGTGCCCTGTCAGCCGCCACAGCACGCCCATCGACAGAAGGAAAACCGGAATGAACCCGGCGGTCACGACGATAAACCCGTCATACTCGGTGCCGCCAATGGTAAAGACCTCGTCCTTGAGCCACAGATAGGCCACGAAGAACGCCAGCACCGGGCCGAATTCCAGTGCCGTCTTGATCCCCTTGTTGCCCGTATCGCCGGTGTCGTCCGTCATGATCCGCTCCTTTATCCGCCTATTTCAACTATGACCGCGCCCGCCGCAATCAATCCCATCAGCGCGATCCGCCGCGGGCCAACCGTATCTTTCAGGAAAACCCAGCCGATCACAGCGGCGAAGACGGTCGATGTCTCGCGCAGGACCGCCGCCTCGCCCACCTTGTCGAGCCGTGTTGCCAGCATGATCGAGCCGAATGAGGCAAAGGCGACAAACCCGCCGATCCAGCCCCGCAGCAACAGCGGGCCGGGGGCGGGCCGATTCATCATCGCGCGCCAGCGGCGATAGGCAAAGACCGGAAAGGTCAGCCCGTCGATAAAGAAAAACCATGCCAGAAAGGTAAAAGGGTCCGCCGTCGCACGAATGCCATAGGCGTCATAGGTGGTGTACAGCGCCACGAACAATCCGGTCAGCACCGCAAGACCAAGGGCCGCAGGCATCGTGTCGCGGTCCAGCGTGAGCGTGCGCAGATTGTAGATCGCCAGACCGTAAATCCCGGTCAGCAGCACGCCGATGCCGGCCCATTGCACCGGGGTAAATATCTCATCAAAAAGGAAATACGCCCCGATCACGGTGAACAGTGGCCCGGTCCCACGCACCACCGGATAGACCACCGTATAAGCGCCACGCGTATAGGCCATTGCCTGCAACACCTTGTAGATGCAGTGGATCACCCACACCCCGAAAAAGATCGGCCACATATGCGGCTCGGGCCACGGCACCACGAAAAAGGCAAAGGGCGCTGCCATGAGACAATAGCTTGCGTCGATGGCCCCCCGCGTCAGCCAAGGATCGTGCCGCCCTTTTTGCAAAGCGCCGAAGACCGCATGCAGGAACGCCGCCGACAGGGCCAGCACCATCGCCAGATGATGCCCCGCCTGCGAACCTTCGAGGGAAACCAGCCATGCGCTCATGCGTTGATGTCTTGCCCGTCTGGTCGCGGGCCATCGCAGCCATCCAAGGCAGGAGCCCATATGCAAGACCCGCTAGTCGGTACGATCCTCGAAGAACTCTCGGGCACCTTCGCCGATGTGCCCCCGCTTGTCGCGGCCATCCGTCTTGGCATGGCGCTCATGCTGGGCGGGGTGATCGGGCTGGAGCGGGAAGTGCGCGAAAAGCCGACCGGCCTGCGCACCAACATGTTGGTGTCCATGGCCGCGTGCCTGTTCATCCTCATCAGCCAGCAGCTTGCCGCGATCGGGTTCGCTGGCGGTGATGCAGTGCGCATCGACCCTTTGCGTCTGATAGAGGCGGTGACCGCCGGTGTCGCGTTTCTGGCCGCCGGCATCATCTTTCGTGGCGACAACAGGGTGCATAACACCACCACGGGGGCCTCGATGTGGTTGGCCGGGGCCGTCGGTCTGGCATGTGGCGCGGGCCAGATCCCGCTGGCGGCGATGGCAACCTTGATGGTGCTACTTGTGCTGATGGTGCTGCGCTGGGTGGAAAAGTGGCTGGGCACACATTGATCTTTCATGATCATTGGCTCCGGGGGCGGCATGGGGTGGCGTGTCAAACCACCTTGCGCCATCACCGATCCAGCCCGGTCAGGGCCGCGGCAAACTCTTCGGGATCAAAGGGTGCCAGATCGTCGATCTGCTCGCCCACACCGATCGCATGGATCGGCAAGCCGAATTTATCCGCGAGCGCCACCAGCACGCCGCCCTTGGCGGTGCCATCCAGCTTGGTCATCACCAGACCGGACACATCCGCCAGTTCCTGAAACGTCTTGACCTGTGACAGCGCGTTCTGGCCGGTCGTCGCGTCCAGCACCAACAGCGTGTTATGCGGCGCGTCGGGGTCTTTCTTGCGGATCACCCGGACGATCTTGGCCAGCTCCTCCATCAGGTCGGCGCGGTTTTGCAAGCGGCCCGCCGTGTCGATCATCAAAAGATCCGCGCCATCACGCTCCGCCTGTTCCATCGCGTCAAAGGCAAGACTGGCGGGGTCGGACCCCTCGGGCGCGGTCAGCACAGGCACGCCGGCGCGGTCACCCCAGATCTGCAATTGCTCTACCGCGGCGGCACGGAACGTGTCGCCAGCGGCGATCACAACCGATTTGCCCGCCGCCTTGAACTGGCTCGCCAGCTTGCCGATTGTCGTGGTCTTGCCGGATCCATTGACCCCCACCACAAGCACGACCTGAGGGCGCTTGGGGTAAATCGGCATGGGCTTGGCCACCGGCTCCATGATGCGGGTGATCTCGGCGGCCAGCAGCGCCTTTATCTCATGCGTTGACAGCTTTCGCCCCATGCGGCCCTCGGCCATGTTTGCCGTCACGCGCAGCGCCGTGTCCACGCCCATGTCGGCGGTGATCAGCAGGTCTTCCAGCTGTTCGAGCATGTCGTCATCGAGCACCCGTCGCATGGTCGCGGCCTGTGACGTGCCACGCCCGAACAACCGACCCAGCAGACCCGGCTTGTCCCCGGTGGTTTGCGGAGTCTCTTGCAGGCCGATGGGCGCGGGCTGCGGTGCGGGTTGGGCTGGCAACTCTGGCGGGGTGACAGGCACGGGATCTGCCTCTGAGGCAGGCTTGGTCTCAGGCACCGGATCGGGCTCCGGTTCTGGCTCTGCTTCTGGCGCAGGGGCCGGGTCCGGCGCAGGCTTGGCCGTTTTGGGCGGATCGGCCTCGGCCACGTCCTGCGCGTCTGCCTCGCCTCCGTCTTCGACAATGGCATCCAACCCCTCTTCGAGCTTTGAGGACGAACGCGTCAGCTTGTCTTTGAGCTTGCGGAAAAAGGACATGGCCCCTCCAAATTTCGGCTTTGTCCGAGATAAACCGCCCCGCCCCGGATGAAAAGACGCCATTGACAGCATGCACTGCGCAGCAAGACTGCCGATATGGTTCGTTTTGTGATGCTTCTTTGCCTCTGCCTCATGCCCGCCGCCTTGCGCGCGGACCCGCCAGAGGTGCACTGCTCCGGCGACAGATGGGGCGCGCCGGTTTGTATCCTGCAAACCAGTTTCGTCACCGACACCTGCCACGCGATCCAGACTTTCGTCACGCGACACGCGCTGAACCCACATTTCTTTGTGCGGCTGATCTGGCAGGAAAGCCGCTTTGACCCCAACGCGCTCAGCCCCGCAGGCGCGCAGGGAATCGCGCAATTCATGCCCGGCACCGCACGGCTGCGCGGTTTGGACGACCCCTTTAATCCGGCCGATGCGCTGGAACATTCCGCGCAATATCTGGCCGAAATGGCCAACCGTTTCGGCAATCTGGGGCTGGCGGCGGTGGGGTGTAATGGCGGCGAACGGCGCGCGCGCGGACTGATCGACGGCACTGGCGGGTGAGACGGTGGATTATGTGCGTATCGTCACCGGCGTGCCGCATCCCATGTGGTTGGCGGACCCCGCACCCGCCCCCGATCTGAAGCTTTCGCCCGATCAGCCCTTTGATGCGGCCTGTCGTGATCTGGCCCGCAACCGCCGTCTGAGCGCTCCACAACTGCCTGAACCGCTGTTGCAACCATGGGGCATCCAGATGGCGCATGGCATCACCAAACAGGCGGCGGCAGCGAAATTCGCCCAAGCAACCCAAAGCTGTGCGCAGCTCATCGGCGATGAAGAGCCCGATTTCATCTTTCGCAAAAGCCGCGCCAGCCCGCAGGGCGCGGCCCCGCTGGCGAAGCAACAAAACGAAAAAGCCCGGGCTCGCGCCCGGGCCTCGTTCTGGCCGGGCTGGCCGGGCTGGCCGGGCTGGCCGGTGGCGAGGCGGCCACCGCCAATTGC
>CBFHML010000066.1:0-25945 GCA_965656855.1 Roseovarius sp. | reverse complement strand
AGCCGGCCCGTGCGGCCCATGCCGCATTGCACCTCGTCATGGATGAGCAGAATGCCCTTTTCGTCGCAAAGCGCCCGCAGCCCCTGAAGGCAGTGATCCGGCACCGGGCGGATGCCGCCCTCTCCCTGCACCGGCTCGATCAGGATTGCGGCGGTGTTTTCGTTGATTGCAGCGTGCAGCGCCTCATGATCGCCAAAGGGCACATGCACAAACCCCGGCAGAAGCGGGCCAAAGCCCTTGGTCATCTTTTCAGAGCCCGCCGCCGCGATCCCGGCAGAGGACCGCCCGTGGAAGGACCCTTCAAAGGCGATGATCTCTACCCGATCGGGCTGACCGGCATCAAAGAAATGCTTGCGCGCCATCTTGACCGCCAGTTCGCAGGATTCCGTGCCGGAATTGGTGAAAAATACCGTGTCGGCAAAGGTGGCCGCGACCAGTTTATCCGCCAGATCCTGTTGGCGGGGGATCTGGTAGAGGTTGGACGTGTGCCATAGCTGTGCGGCCTGATCGGTCAGCGCCGCCACCAGCGCAGGGTGCGCGTGGCCAAGCGCATTGACCGCAATGCCCGCGCCCAGATCGAGAAAACGTCGGCCATCTGCCTCGATCAGCCAGCTGCCCTCGCCCTTTACAAAGGAAAGGGGAGCACGGGAATAGGTCGGCAGAACGGAGGCGATCATGGCGGTTTCCTCTTGGATCAAGCTCTGATGAGTGCCGCAAGGGCGGGCTTTCGTCAATAATGCTGGGGAAATATGAGAGACGTGATGCGCAACAACAGCGCGCGACGGACGTGCGTATCAGGCGCGTCGGCGTCGGGATGCGATATATGTGAGCCGTCTGTTCATAGCGTGATCTGTTACTGTCCCTTTGCGCATTTGTGAAGAACAAACTTGACGCATGGGCACCTCTCAGCCGCTGAGAAGCTCATCCACCCAGTTGGGCACCGTCAGGCTGGCCTTGCCCCGGCGATGCTCGGCAAAATCGCGGCTGGCGGCCGAAATCTCGGTGTTGAACTCGACCGTATGTGCGCCGAGGCGCCGGGCGTGTTGACCATAGGCGGCGGCGGGAAAGACATGTCCGGAGGTCCCGATGGCGGCAAAGATCGTCGCGGTGTTCAAGGCGGGGTCGATGCGGTCCATATGATAGGGCACCTCGCCGAACCAGACGACATCGGGGCGCGTCGCCGCCGCACCGCAGGATGGGCAGGCATCCGCAGGCCCCATCACAAGTGGCGCGGGCCAGCGGTGGTCACAGGCATGGCAGAGCGCGCCATCAAGCTGGCCATGCATGTGCAGGACATTTCGGCTGCCAGCGGCCTCGTGCAGGCCGTCGACATTCTGGGTGATGATCAGCAGGTCACCCGGCCATTCGCGCTCCAGCCGGGCCAAGGCCGTATGCGCCGCAGTCGGGCTTGCCTGCGCGGCCTGCGCGCGGCGGGCGTTGTAAAAGTCATGCACCCGCACCGGATCGCGGGCGAACCCCTCGGGCGTTGCCACATCCTCGATCCGGTGCTGCGCCCAGAGACCTCCCTCATCGCGAAAGGTGCCAAGCCCGCTTTCGGCGGAAATACCCGCCCCGGTAAGGATCACAATGCGGCTCATGCAGCGGTTTTGAGTGAAGTCATGTCCATGCCCCTTGTTAGCCCATCCCACTGTCCGATGCGACCATAACGCGTGCGCCAGCCTCTGTTCGGATTTTCTGAAGCCAGCTTTCGCCACCTGCAAAAACAGCAGGCTTCACCGCGCAAACCGCTTGTCTGACACATCACAACGGCGCACTCCAACAGGTAAGGAGCCGCCCCATGTCCATTACCATGCACAAGACCGCAACACCGCCACCCGAAGAGGCGGGCCGCGATATTGCCGATACCGTCTCGGTGATGCTGGCGCGGCTGCGTCTTGGCGGGGCGCAGACGGCACTGGAATATGCCCATCAGCTGGATCGCTGGGACGGGCCGATCACAGTGTCGCAAGAGGCCATCACAGCAGCCATCGCGCGGGTGCCCGCCACCCTGCAGGCCGATATCGACTGGGCGCATGACAACATCCGCCGTTTTGCCGAAGCACAGCGCGCCACCGCACAGGATATGGAGGTCGAGCTGCGCCCGGGCCTATGGGCCGGACAGCGGCAGATCCCGGTGCGCGCGGCGGGCTGCTATGTGCCCGGCGGGCGCTACACGCATGTTGCCTCGGCGCTCATGTCCATCGCCACGGCGCGGGCCGCCGGGGTCAGCGATATCACCGCCGTCTCGCCGCCCTGTGGCGCGGCAGGCATACCCGATGCGATGCTCTATGCGATGCATGTGGCGGGCGCGGACCGGATCCTGTGCATTGGCGGCGTGCAGGGTGTTGCCGCAATGGCCTTTGGCCTGTTTGGTGCGCCCGAGGCGGATATCCTTGTTGGGCCCGGTAATGCCTATGTGGCCGAGGCCAAGCGGCAGCTTTTCGGCCCCATGGGCATCGACATGTTCGCCGGTCCGACCGACAGCCTGATCCTTGCCGATGACAGCGCCGATGCACTGACCGTTGCGACCGATCTGATGAGCCAAGCCGAGCATGGCAGCACCAGCCCTGTCTGGCTTGCCACCACCCATGCGCCACTGGCCGAAGCGGTGATGCGGCACATGCCGGGCCTCATTGCCGCCTTGCCAGAGCCGAACCGCAGCGTCGCAGAGGCGGCATGGCGCGATATGGGCGAGGTCGTCTTGTGCGCGAACCGAGAGACGATGGCGCAGTATGCTGACGATAAGGCGGCAGAGCACCTGCATGTGCAGGCACGCGACCTTGACTGGTGGCGCACCCGCCTGCGCGCCTACGGCTCGCTCTTTTTGGGGGAGGAGACAACCGTGAGTTTCGGCGACAAGGCGGCTGGCCCCAATCATGTGCTGCCCACATCGGGGGCCGCGCGCTATACCGGCGGGCTGTCTGTGCACAAGTTTCTCAAGACCGTCACATGGCAGAAGGTGGACAAGACCGCCCTGCCAGACCTTGCCCGCGTCACTGCCAGCATCAGCCGGATCGAGGGCATGGAAGGCCACGCACGCGCCGCCGATATTCGGCTGGACAAACGCGCGCGTAGCGTGAAAATAACCGTGAATTCCAAAGGATAACCGAATGAATCTCGCCAAATTTCCTCGTGTCCACCTTGCCCATCTGCCGACCCCGCTAGAGCCGCTTCCGCGTCTTTCGGCCTTTTTGGGCGGGCCGGAGATCTGGATCAAGCGGGACGATTGCACGGGCCTGTCAACGGGCGGCAACAAAACCCGCAAGCTGGAATTCCTGATGGCAGAGGCAAAGGCGCAGGGCGCGGACATCGTTCTGACGCAAGGTGCCACGCAATCCAACCACGCGCGCCAAACGGCGGCAGCGGCGGCGCGGATGGGGTTTGACTGTCACATCCTGCTGGAGGACCGGACCGGTTATAATTACGACAACTACAAATATAACGGCAATGTCCTGCTGGATCACCTGCATGGTGCGACGATGGAACATCGCGGAACCGGGCTTGATATGAACGCCGAGATGGAGGCCGTCGCCGACAAGTTTCGCGCCGAAGGCCGCAATGCCTACACCATCCCCGGTGGCGGATCGAACGCGACAGGCGCCTTGGGCTATGTGAATTGCGCGCTGGAAATGCTGGGGCAGTTCGTGTCGATGGATCTCGACGTGGATCACATCGTGCATGCCACTGGCAGCGCGGGCACGCAGGCGGGGCTGATCACCGGTCTCAAGGCGATGAACGCGCAGATCCCGCTCTTGGGGATCGGGGTGCGCGCGCCCAAGGACAAGCAAGAGGAAAACGTCTACAACCTCGCGCTCAGGACCGCCGAAAAGCTGGGCTGTCCCGGCGTGGTGGCGCGCGAAGATGTTGTGGCCAACACAGATTATGTCGGCCCCGGCTATGGCATCCCCGCCAAAGATACACTGGAGGCAATCGACATGTTCGCCCGCTTTGAGGCGATCCTGCTGGACCCGGTCTATTCGGCAAAGGGGGCTGCGGGCCTGATCGACCTCATCCGAAAGGGCCATTTCAAAGAGGGTGAAAAGATCGTGTTTTTGCACACGGGTGGCGCCATCGGCCTGACCGGGTACAGCCATTGTTTCGACGTGCCTGAATGAAACCGGTCGGCATCCTTGGCGGGATGGGGCCAGAGGCCACCATCCTGCTGATGCAAAAGGTGCTGGCGGCAGTGCCCGCACAGGATGATGCAGATCACGTCCCGCTGATCGTACATCAGAACCCGCAGGTGCCATCGCGCATCATGGCGCTGATCGACGGCACCGGCCCGGACCCGATGCCGGTCTTGGCGTCTATGGCGCAGGATCTGGAACGTGCGGGCGCGCAGGCGCTGGCAATGCCATGCAACACCGCGCACCATTATGCGCTGGCTGTGACCCATGCCACCAGCCTGCCCTTTCTCGACATGATCGCGCTGACAGCGGCACATCTGGCGGCGGCTGGCGCAGAAAAGGTGGGCATGCTGGCCTCACCCGCGACGCGCAAGGTGGGCGTGTTCGAGGACCGCTTCGCCGCGCATGGCCTTACGCCGGTCTGGACGGAAAAAGAAACCGGGCTGTTGTCGATCATCAAAGACGTCAAAGCAGGAAAAGACCTGACCTCTCTGGCGCCTGCCCTGTGCAAAGAGGCGGATGCGCTGACATCACGAGGTGCGGATCACCTGCTAGTGGCGTGCACGGAACTTTCGTTGATGACCGGACTATTGCCCACATCAATCCCCGTGACCGACAGTCTTGATTGTCTGGTACGGGACATCATCCGCGTGGCGACGCGATAAATCCTGCGGGTGGGTTAGGTCCGGGCCCGCTCCAGTTCGTTGCGCAGATACTCGGCCTCGTGGCGGGCTTCTCGCAGGCCCTCCATCGTGGCCGACAACTCGGCTTCAGCCTGACTCAGCTGGTTGGTCAACTCCGCTTCGCGTTGTTGCAGATAGGTGATCGCCTGATCGCGGGTTTCCTCCGCCTCGTGCAATTCCTGCGCCATGCGCTCCAGCTCTCCGACATCGGATTGCGACACACGGGTAAAGCGGTGCACCAGCCAATTGGCGAACCAGCCCATGCAGAACGCCACGAACAGAACGATGGCCGTTGCGATAATGAATTCAGTTCTGTTCATCGCCGGTGTCTTCTTCCTCTGCCCCGGCCTCTTCATCCGCGTCTGCCGGATCTTCCTTTTGCGCCCCATCTTCGAGCGCTTCAAGCGTTGTTTGCTGTTCGGCGATGGGTTCAGGGCGGATTACGCGAAATTCGATACGCCGATTGGCCTCGCGCCCCTCTTCGGTGTCATTGTCGGCGATGGGCTCGCTTTCGCCATATCCCTTGGCCGTGATCGCCGAGGTCAGCACGCGGCGCGCCCGCAATTCATTGAGAACGGACTGTGCCCTTGCCTGACTCAACTGTTCGTTCATGACCTCGCGGCCCTGACTGTCGGTATGGCCGCCGATTTCCATACGGATCTCTCCGCAATCGCTCAGGATCTCGGCGATGTCATCCATGATCTCGGCACCATTGGCGTCAATCGTGGTCTCACCGGGCTCAAAATTGATCTTGCGGGAACTCTGGACCTCGGCGATGGCGCTTTCGCATTCCTCGGGCGAGGGCAGACTTGCCACAGGGTCCAGCGCCTCGCGGTAGGTCACGTCGATGTCGAAACGTTCCGTCTCACCCAGCTTTTGCGTGAAAAGCGCGGCGATCTCGGCAGAGGCTTCGGGCTTGCCGGTATTGCCACTGACGATGATGTTGTCCGGCGTCACGGTAACGGCCCCGTTGGACAAGAACGCCAGCGCCTCGACCCCCGAAAGAACGCGTGTCGTCCAGCCTTTGGGCAGGCCCTCGACGACCCGCGCCGTCATCGTAACCGCGTTGGAGGTAAAGCGGGCCCGTGCGAAACTGTCCACCGTGTCACGTGACCGCGCGCTTTCCAGACGACCCCGGATAAGCACCAGCCCCTCAGGCGACAGGGTGGCCACGAATTCGGGCACGGCGTCGGGTTGCTCGGTTTCTGGCTTGGGCAGCACCGCCTTGAGCGCGAACACCTCGGGCAAACTTGTTTCCAAGCCGCCGATAACCTCATCAAAGCGTCCCTGCGGCGTGTCTTTGGCCGCAATGAGAGAGATATCGGCATCCGAGAACGTCACCGTGCCACCACCCAGCTGCGCAAGGGCCTCGATCGCCATTTCCGACGCCGCGCCCCATTCCGGCGACGGCACACCAAGCGCGAGAATGCATTTCGCCTTGCCATCAAGCCCGGCACGGCCCGCAGCACTCAGGATGCGATCGCGCGCCGCCTCTGTATCAGCGGAACAGACATCGAATTTTCCGCGGCCATCCTCAAGCAGATAGCGCAGGGTAAAGGGGGTGCGCACCGGACGCGGCGCGGAGATATCAAGCGCAAGCCCAACCTCTTTTGGCAAACGCCGCGCAAGCTGGGTTTCTAGATTCGACTTATCGGCCTCACTATCGGCCATCGCCGTGATCTCGATCCGGTCGGAATCAACGGAAATCTTGGTCCGTGACAACAGGTCCAGCGCGTTCACCGCAAAATCCAGCGCTTCATCCCATGTGGCTGGCTCTGGATAATCGGCGATTTCCAATAGATCGGTAACAGTCTGGCCCCCCGCGTGGTCCGCGACCTCCTCCAGCAGCGCATCGCGATCAGTGGTCGCGGGGATCAACCCGATAAGCGACAGGCCACTGTCATTGCGCAGGATTTCAACCGAAAACCGCGGCGGCGCAATGCCGGCACTGTCCTCGATCAGCATCTGGTCGATCACGCGGGCCGATTCGACAACGGTGCCCGCAACCGACAACGCCTTAAAGCGGACGGCCTCGGATGGCGCTGTGCCTGCCAGAAAGACCTGAAGCCCATCGGCATCGACCTCTGTCCAGGTCATGCCCGCCTCATCCAGCGTGTTGCGCACGGCGTTGCGCGAACTTTCCTCGATCACACCAACAGAAAACCGCGCCGCAATGAGGCACAGAATAAAGGCGATGACGAATGTTCCGAAGATCGCAAAGACAGAAGAAAGGCGCATGAGGTGCGTCACACCTTGGTTGGTTTTCAGAACTCTTTAGGCGCAGCCCGTCACAAGTGCAATCAGACCAAAAGCGCAACGGCGAAAAACAGCACGGGCAGCAGACCCGCGTCACGGTTGGAGCGAAACAGTTTGAGCAGGCGTGTATTGTCCTGCATGTCGAACCGCCGCAACTGCCAGTGCAGGTGCCAGCCAAAGGCCCAAGGACCGACCAAGGCCACAAGCAACGCAGGCGTACCAGCATCGCCCAGCGCAAGAATCACGGCCAGCGCCATCAGCGCAACCGCCGCCACAAGAAAGCGACGCAGCCAGACAGGCGAGCTATCCCCAAAAAGCCGGGCCGTGGATTTCACCCCGATCAGCGCGTCATCCTCTGCGTCCTGATGGGCATAGACCGTGTCATAGAACAGCGTCCAGCAGATGCCTGTGACATACAGCACCACCGCAGGCCATTCGAGCCGCCCGGTATGCGCCGTCCAAGCCAAGAGCGCGCCCCAGTTGAACGCCAGCCCAAGAAAAACCTGCGGCCACCAGGTGAACCGCTTTGCAAAGGGGTAGATCGCCACCGGCAGAAGTGACAGAACGCCCAGCCCGATGGCCGCAATGTTAAAGGTCAGCAGGATACACAGCGCCACCAACGCTTGTGCCACCAGCCACGCAAGCGCCTGTTTCACGCTCACCTGCCCAGACGGGATGGGCCGTGACGCGGTTCGCCAGACAGAGCCATCGATATGGCGGTCGGTGATGTCGTTCCATGTGCACCCCGCCCCGCGCATAAAAAAGGCGCCAAGACCGCAGCCCGCAAAGATCCACAGATCATGCCACCCGGCGCGCCCGTCATGCAGCATCGCCAGCAACAGCCCCCACCAACATGGCAACAACAGCAACCATGTGCCGATCGGGCGGTCGGCGCGGCTCAGGCGCAGATAGGGGCGCGTTGCGGCAGGGGCATAGCGATCGACCCAGTTTCCCTTGACCGCGTCGATGACCTCACCGGTCGAGTCTGGCGTCTGGTTCTCGGCGCCCATATGTTGCCCTCATGAAAGCAGCTAAAATCCGACTCCATGTAAATCACCCACTGGGCCAAGGGCAAACGGTTCCCCTCGACCGCGATCAGGCGCATTACCTTTTTGGCGTGATGCGGCAGACCGTGGGCGACGCGGTGCTGCTGTTCAACGGGACAGATGGCGAATGGCGCGCAAGCGTGGCCGAGGCGGGCAAGCGCGGCGGCCTGCTAAGGGCCGAAGAGCAAACGGCCCCCCAGAAAAACCCGCCGGACCTGTGGCTCATGTTTGCGCCGATCAAGAAGGCACGCACCGATTTCATCATCGAAAAGGCGGCTGAAATGGGGGCCGCGCAGATCATGCCGGTACAAACCGAATTCACCAATGCCGAACGCATAAGGCAGGACCGCCTGCAGGCCCATGCCGTCGAGGCCGCCGAGCAATGCGGCGGCACCTTTGTGCCCGAGGTGACAGGGCTGCAAAGGCTTGACCGGCTGATTGCCGACTGGCCCGACGACCGGCAGCTGATGTTCTGTGACGAAGCACTTGCAGGCCACGCATCCGCGCTGACGGGCGATCTTGTGCGGGGCGGGGCACCTTGGGCGATACTGATAGGCCCCGAGGGTGGGTTTTCACAGCCTGAGCGGGACCGCCTGTCCGCCCTGCCCCAATCCCACGCCGTAAGCCTTGGTCCACGCGTGCTGCGCGCCGACACGGCCGCAGTCGCGGCAATGACCGTCTGGCAGCAGCATCTGGGGGATTGGACATGAGCTTTATCCGCCCAGAAGCCGCCAAAGCCTTGCATCAATGGCGCGAGGTGCTGATCGGCGCGGCATGCCTGTTGCTCGCGATATGGTGGATAGTAGGCCCCGGCGGCATTCTGGCATGGGTCGGCGCCGTTCTGGGTCTTGGCGGCGCGGCGCTGGCGATGATCGGGGTACAGCGCGCGCGGTTTCGTTCTGGTGCGGGCGGGCCGGGCATCGTGCAGGTCGATGAGGGGCGCATCGCCTATTTCGGCCCGCTGACCGGCGGGACGATTGACCTGAGCGAGATGACCGCGCTGCATCTCGACCCGTCGGGCCAGCCCGCGCATTGGACATTGCATCAGCCCGGTCGCCCCGCGCTTTTCATTCCTCTCACAGCCGAGGGCGCAGACCAGCTTTTCGATGTTTTCGCCACCCTGCCCGGCCTGCGCACGGGTCAGCTTTTGACGGCGGTGCAGCAACATGGCGGCAAGCCCGTCACGGTCTGGCAAAACTTACCAAACAGGCTGCATTGACACCCCGAAGGATTGGCGGCACTTCTGAGCGCCAATGTTTGCGCATTATGCAGGAGAGGCCCATGTCCATCCCACAGTCAGGCGGCGGCCCGATCGAGAACAAGGCCCAGCTGGCCGAATACCTGGAAGCAGGCTGCAAGCCGCCAGCGGATTGGCGCATCGGCACCGAGCATGAAAAATTCGGCTACTGCAAGGACGATCACAAACCCATTCCCTACGAAGGCAAGCGCAGCGTGCTCGCCATGCTGGAGGGGCTGCGCGACATTCATGGCTGGGCGCCTCTGGAGGAGGGTGGCAAGCTTATCGGTCTGACAAAAGACGGCGCCAATGTGAGCCTTGAGCCGGGCGGGCAGCTTGAGCTGTCAGGCGCCCCGCTTGAGACGATCCATGAGACCTGCGACGAGGTGAATGACCATCTGCGTGACGTCAAGGACATCGCCGACAAGGTCGGGGTTGGTTTCATGGGGCTGGGGGCCGCACCCGAATGGATGCATGAGGACATGCCGGTCATGCCCAAGGGCCGCTACAAGCTGATGACCGATTACATGGACCGCGTCGGCACCATGGGCAAAACGATGATGTACCGGACCTGCACAGTGCAGGTGAACCTGGACTTTTCGTCCGAGGCGGACATGGTGCAAAAAATGCGCGTGGCGCTGGCCCTGCAACCCGTGGCGACGGCGCTTTTTGCCAATTCCCCATTTTTCGAGGGCAAGCCCAATGGCCACAAATCGTGGCGTGCCCGCGTGTGGCGTGATCTGGACGCGGATCGCACGGGCATGCTGCCCTTTGTCTTTGATGAGGGATTCGGGTTCGAGGCTTGGGTGGACTACGCGCTCGATGTGCCGATGTATTTCGTCTATCGCGACGGGGTCTATGTCGATGCGCTCGGCCAATCTTTCCGCGACTTCCTCAAGGGCGAGCTGCCTGCCCTGCCGGGCGAGACGCCGACGCTGTCGGATTGGGCCGATCACCTGACGACGATCTTTCCCGAGGCACGGATCAAGAAATTCATGGAAATGCGCGGCGCGGATGGTGGCCCTTGGCGCAGGTTGTGCGCGCTGCCCGCGTTCTGGGTCGGGTTGATGTATGACCAAGGCGCATTGGATGCCGCGTGGGATCTGGTCAAGGACTGGGACGCCGACACGCGCGACGCGCTGCGCATCGCCGCCAGCGAGGACGCGCTACAGGCGCAGGTGAACGGGATCGACATGCACGATCTGGCGCGGCGGGTGCTGGATCTGTCCGAGGCCGGGTTGAAGGCCCGCGCGCGCCCCGGCGCTGGCGGCATGGTGCCCGACGAGACACATTTCCTCAACGCGCTGCGCGAAAGCGTGGATAGTGGCATGGTCCCGGCGGATGAGTTGCTGGAGCGCTATCACGGCCCATGGAACGAAAGCCTCGATCCGGTCTACGCCGAATACAGCTATTGATGCGGGTCGCCTTTCGCTGATGTCTCAGACTGCGGTCTTTTAGGCAGGATCGGAACCGCCCGCCACGGTTCTGGTGCGAGCTGTTGTAACGGCAGAATGCGTCAGGCCAAAGGCGCCTCTGGCCGCAGCGCCAGTACAAACGCCACAACCTTGGCCGATGACATCTCGCACGGCTTCAACCGGGCGCCCTGTGTCAGGCGATAGACGTTGCAACTGATGTAATCCGGGCCATCAAGCTGCTCTGCGACAAGCTTCTGGCTGGCCCCGGCGACCTGACTTGTCTTGCTCACCACATAGCGCCGCCCCTGCGCCACGCCTGTGAAACTACCCGCTGGCAAGGCGTCGAACGCCGCCAGAAACGCGTCTGTCACGGCTGGCCGATCTTGGGCTCCGTGCCGGTCCGCAGACGACGGATATTGGCGGCATGCCGAAAGAAAAGCAGCAATGTCAGGATCACACCGAGGATAAACATCTCGGAAAACCCGAGAAAGATGATCCAGATGGTCGAGAGCGCGGCCGCATAGATCGCCGCCATCGAAGAGATCCGCGTTGCCGCGGCCGAAAAGGCCCATGTCAGGCAGCATGCAACGCCCACCGGCCATGCCAGCCCGAGAAAGACACCCAGAAACGTCGCCACGCCCTTGCCGCCACGAAAGCTGAGCCAGATCGGAAAACAATGCCCGACAAAGGCCATCAGGCCAGCCAGTTGTGCGGCATCCTCGCCTGTGGCAGCCCGCGCCAGAAGCACAGCAACAGCACCCTTGGCCCCATCAAGCAAGAGGGTCGCCAACGCCGCCACCATGTTTCCGGTGCGCAGAACATTGGTTGCCCCGATATTGCCCGACCCGATCTGACGCAAGTTTCCAAGACCGAGCGTGCGGGCGATGATCATACCGAAGGGGATCGACCCCAACAGGTAGCCAACAATCCCCCAGAACGCGAGCAACGCGTATGACGCTTCAAACTCAGGCATTTACACTCTCAAAAACCGGGCACCCTGCAACATAGGTCGTCAGGACCTTACCCTGCATGCGCTGGCCGTCAAACGGTGTATTCTTCGACTTGGACCGCAATGTCCAGCGATCGAGGATAAACGGCTTGTCCGGATCAAAGAGCACGAGATCGGCAGGCGCACCCGCCGTGAGCCGCCCACAGGGCAGGCCAAGCCGCTTGGCCGGGTTGAGCGACAGGGCGCGGAAAAGCGCAGGAAGGGTCAGATCCCCCGATTGGTAAAGCCGGAGGGCCGCTGGCAAAAGGGTCTCAAGCCCCACCGCGCCACTGGCCGCTTCCTCGAACGGAAGTCGCTTTGATTCCTCGTCCTGCGGCGTATGCATGGAACTGATCGTATCGATCAAACCGTCGCGCACAGCCTCGACCACGGCCATGCGATCCTCCTCGCAGCGCAAGGGCGGCTTGACCTTGAAAAAGGTACGATAGCCCGCAACATCCAACTCGTTGAGGGTGAGGTGGTGGATCGACGTGCCGGCGGTGATATCAAGCCCGTTTGCCCGCGCGCGGCGCAGGGCCGGCAAGGCGCGGGCCGTGGTGACCTGATCCACATGATAGCGCACGCCCGTCATCTCGATCAGGGCGATATCGCGGTCTATCCCCATGCGTTCGGCCATGGGCGACACCGCAGGCAAACCATATAGCGAGGCGAACTTTCCCGAGGTGGCCGCAGCACCGGCGCTCAGGACCGGTTCCTGCACATGGCCGATCACCAGCGCACCCAGACCGCGCGCATAGGTGAGCGCCCGGCTCAGAACCTTGCTGTCGCGCACCACATGGTCGCAATCCGTAAAGGCGACCGCGCCTGCATCCATGAGAAAGCCGATCTCGGTCATCTCGCGGCCCTCTCGCCCCTTGGTCAGGGCGGCCATCGACAGGACATTCACATCCGCAGCCTCGTTGGCGCGGCGCGACACGAATTCCAGCGCCTCGGGGTTGTCGATGGCGGGCAGTGTGTCGGGGCGTGTGATCATCGTCGTGACCCCGCCTGCCGCCGCCGCGCGCCCGGCAGACCGAAAGCTTTCCTTGTGCCGCTCGCCCGGCTCACACACCTTGACGCCAAGATCCACGATACCGGGGGCTAGACACTTGCCCGCGCAGTCGATGCGCGTCTGCGCCTCTGGCTTGGCGGCGTCGCTGCCGCAGCCCGCGATCCTGTCCCCTTCGATCAACAACCAGCCGCGTGTCTCTGTGTCGCGCTCGGGGTCGATCAGACGGACATTATCCAACAATGTTCTGGTCATGTGAGATGCCTTTCGAGCGCCGCCTTGATCCGTGTGGCGGTCGCGTCCTTGTCGGGCTGATATTTCATCAAATGCTTGTCGCCGCCGCGCGTGACGATCTGCACCGCAGATCCCAACGTGCGGACGCGGGCGATCTCGGACAGGGGCACAGCCCGCTGGCCCGGCCCCAAAAGGCGGCGATCCGTCAGATCCCAGCGGGCATGTGCCTCATCCGAAGCAAGATAGGTCGCGCGTACGCCCACCGCCAGCAGCCCGCCGACAGCCCCTGTCCAGACATGCGGATTGCCCATCGCCCACAAGATCGCCATGCCAAGCGCCATGGCCGCCGCCGCCATCCACGCATGATCGCGCCAATAGGTGGCACGGTCGGATGGAAAACTTTCAGTCACCTGCTCGCCCGGGGCCAGCGGTGTGGTGGGCGTCATCGACAGCTCGCTCATGCGGCGATCCAGATGATGACACCGGTCAGCGCAAACAGCACCAGAAGCGCGATTGTCGCCACCCGACCCGACATCGCCGCATCAGAGGGCGGCGGCTTTTTCGGCTTGCTGTCGCTGCGGGCGCTTTCATCGGGCAGTGGCTCAAAGGTCACGGGCGTCTTGTCCTCGTTGAAGGTCGCCACGAGATGCAGGGGCGCATGCGGGCGCAATGTCTGCGCTACGCCGCCAAACGCACGCGAGCCAACGACCAGAACAGTGCCCGACAGCCGGTCCAGCGCGGCACGGTGCTCTGCCAGATCCTGTTCCGCGACGCCCATGCCATCGTGCAGATATCCCGCAAGGCCCACACCCTCCAGATCCTCGATTTGAAAGAGGTCCAGATATTCAGGGTCCAGCGCCTCGGCGCCCAGCGCCTCTTGCAGAGGCCAGCTGCCGTTGCGGCGATTGAAAGGCCCGGCCTCTTCGGCGGTCAGGTCGACATCAAAGACGCGCACGACACCGATTTCCGTGGGTCGGATTTCGATCCGGTCGCTCATGCCATCACTCCTGCATTCCTCGCCATCCGCTTACGCAGGTTGCGCGCCAGAAGATCCATCGCCGCCATCCGCACCGCCACGCCCATCTCGACCTGTTCCTGAATGACAGAGCGGTTGATGTCGTCTGCGATCTCGCCGTCGATCTCGACCCCGCGATTCATCGGGCCGGGATGCATCACGATGGCATCGGGCGCGGCAAAGCCGAGCTTTTCGGCATCCAGCCCATAGCGGAAATAATATTCCCGTTCGCTGGGGATAAACCCGCCATCCATCCGCTCTCGCTGAAGGCGCAGCATCATCACCACGTCCACGTCGCGCAGCCCCTCCTCCATGTTGTCATAGACCTCGACACCGAACTCGCCGATCCCGGCAGGCATCAAAGTGGGCGGCCCGACAAGGCGGATGCGGTTTTCCATCTTGCCCAGCAGGATGATGTTGGACCGGGCCACGCGGCTATGCGCGATATCCCCGCAAATGGCGATATTGAGCCGGTGCAGACGCCCCTTGGCGCGCCGGATCGTCAACGCATCCAGCAAGGCCTGCGTGGGATGTTCGTGCCGCCCGTCACCGGCATTGAGCACGGCGCAGTTCACCTTTTGGGCAAGCAGATCCACCGCGCCCGATTGCGGATGGCGCACAACCAGCAAATCGGGATGCATCGCGTTGAGCGTCATCGCCGTATCAATAAGCGTCTCGCCCTTTTTGATGGAACTGGCCTGCATCGCCATGTTCATCACGTCGGCCCCCAGCCGCTTGCCCGCCAACTCAAAGCTGGCCTGCGTGCGGGTGGAGTTCTCGAAGAACATGTTGATCTGGGTCAGACCCGCCAGCGCGTCGGAATGCTTCACGTCGCGCCGGTTGAGATCGGCATATTGATCGGCAAGATCGAGGATCGCCGTGATATCGCCCTGCGAGAGCGGCTCGATCCCCAAAAGATGTGCATGATCAAAGACCATCGGGCGTGCCTCGCTTTCCCGTGTTGCTCGCTTATATGAAGCCAGAGACGCAGGAGCAAGACGCGAGCCAAAGATGCGACGGAACGCACCGTTTCGCCCGCTTCCCCCTGCCCCGGGCGCAGGCTAGGTTAGCAGCATGGATTCGGACATCTCCTCTCACGCGGCACTGGCCATGCTTGACTGGCAGATCGACCTTGGTGCGACCGAGGCGATCGGGGATGTGCCGGTCAATCGCTTTGAGGCCCCCAAAAAACTGGCCGACCCGGCAAAGCCCGCAGCCACTGACGCGCCAAAGCCAGTCATGGTGCGAGAGGACGCTGTGGGCGAGGCCCGCGCGGCGGCCTCCTCTGCCGAAAGCCTCGATGCGCTCAAGGTCGCACTGGCTGGATATGAACACTGCACGCTCAAGCGTGGCGCGCGCAACCTCGTCTTTGCCGACGGTCAGCCCGCCGCGCGCGTCATGATCATCGGAGAGGCGCCGGGCCGCGAAGAAGACATGCACGGCAAGCCGTTTGTCGGGGCCGCGGGGCAGCTTTTGGACCGGATGCTGGCCGCTATTGGCATGGACAGAGCCGCGGGCGACATCGCCCACGCCGTCTATATCACCAACGTCATCCCGTGGCGCCCACCGCAGAACCGCAATCCCAATGCACAGGAAATCGCCATGATGCGCCCCTTTGTGCAGCGGCATGTCGATCTGGCGAGCCCTGATATCGTCGTGCTGATGGGCAATATCAGCTGCGAGGCCGGGCTGGGGCGGCAGGGCATCACCCGGCTGCGGGGCACATGGACAGAGGCCTATGGCAAGCCCTGCCTGCCTATGTTGCATCCCGCCTACCTGCTGCGCAATCCCGCCGCCAAGCGAGAGACATGGGCCGATCTGCTGGACCTTCAGAGCAGACTGGAGGCGCAGACATGAAAATACTCGCCTTCTCCGACCTGCATATGGCCCGCAACCGCGCCACCGATCTGGTGAGCGCTTCGGCAGAGGCAGATCTGGTGCTTGGCGCCGGGGATTTCTGCAATCACCGCAAAGGGCTGAATGAGGCGATGGAAATGCTGGCAGGGATCGTGCCCCCCATGGTGCTGGTCCCCGGCAATGCCGAAAGCGCGGACGAGTTGCGCGCGGCAGCAAGCGACAACATGACCGTCCTGCATGGCGAGGCGGTCACCATGCTCGGCCTGCGCATCTATGGGCTGGGATACGGCGTGCCGACGACGCCTTTCGGTGACTGGTCTTGTGATCTGAGCGAACAAGAGGCCGAGACCCTGCTTGCACCCTGTGACGCCGCCGACATCATGCTGCTGCATTCCCCGCCCAAGGGCATCGCCGACGAGACATCAGACGGGCTGTCCGTGGGATCCACCGCGATCCTTGACGCCATAACCCGGATCCAGCCAAGGCTTGCCCTGTGCGGGCATATCCATGACAGCTGGGGCAGCACGGGCCGGATCGGACGGGCCAAGGTTGTAAATCTCGGCCCCCGTCCCAACTGGTTCGATATGACCCCCCTGTGAAAAGGCAGACACACCCAATGTCCCGCATAGACGAGACCAAGGACTTTATCCCTGTGAGAATTGCGTTGCTGACAGTCAGCGACACCCGAGACGCCAGCGAAGACCGCTCTGGCGACGTGCTTGCCGCCCGGATCGAAGAGGCCGGCCACAGCATCGCCGACCGGATGATCGTGCGCGATGAACGCGACCAGATCGCCGACCAACTGCGCGAGTGGATCAAAAGCGACGCGGTCGACGTGGTCATTTCAACCGGCGGCACCGGCCTGACCGGGCGGGATGTGACGGTCGAGGCGCATCGCGACGTTTATGAAAAAGAGATCGACGCCTTCGGCACCGTCTTTACGATGATTTCCATGCAAAAGATCGGCACATCCGCCGTGCAATCACGCGCCACGGGCGGTGTGGCGGGCGGCACCTATCTCTTTGCCCTGCCCGGCAGCCCCGGCGCGTGCAAGGATGCGTGGGACGAGATTTTGAAATGGCAGCTTGATTACCGCCATCGCCCCTGCAATTTCGTCGAGATTCTGCCGCGTCTGGATGAACACCACCGACGGAAATAGCCGCACCACACGTTCAACCCTCGCAAAGATCGCGATCCCGCTTATCTTTACCTATCAAACGCCCTGCGCGGCGAGAGCTTAACGAAGGTGCCCGGATGCGGTTTGTGCGTCTCAGTCTGACCGGCTTGTTCCTATTGTCCCTGACACTGGGTCTGCTGGTTTATGCCGGGCAGCTTGTCTATTCCGCCGTCGAGGCCCGCATGAGCGACGAGCCGTCCGTGCCACAACGGCGCGAACGGGTCTTTGCCGTGAACCTTGTCGAGGCACGGCTGGGCACAGCGACCCCGACCCTCACCGCCTATGGCAGCGTCGAAAGCCGCCGCACACTGGAGATCCGCGCCCGGACCGGCGGCACCATCGTCGAGTTGGCGCAGAATTTCGAGAATGGCGGACAGGTGCGGCGCGGACAGCTTTTGGCGCGGATCGACCCGGCAGAGGCGCGGTTTGCGCTGGAGCGCGCGGAAAATGATCTGACCGACGCCCGCGACGAGGAACGCGAGGCCATGCGCGCGCTGGACCTTGCAAAAGAGGATCTGGAGGCGGCACGGGTGCAGGCCGAATTGCGGGACCGCGCCTATCAGCGGCAGCTTGATCTGGAAGAGCGCGGTGTCGGAACCGCCGCCACAGTGGAAACCGCCGAACTGGCCCGGGCGCAGGCCAATCAGGCCATCGTGTCTCGCAGGCAGGCTGTTGCGACGGCGGACGCCCGCGTCGCACAGGCCAAGACACAGTTGTCCCGCGCGCGAACGGCCTTTGCAGAGGCGCAAAAACGGCTGGAAGATACCGAAATCACGGCAGAATTCACCGGCACGCTGCGGGACGTGACCGTGGTGCAGGGCCGGTTTGTGTCAGCCAATGAAAAGCTGGCCGATCTTGTGGACCCGCGCGCACTCGACGTGGCCTTCCGCATCTCGACGGCGCAATATGCCCGGCTTTTGGATGAGGACGGCGAGCTGACCCGCGCGCCGGTGCGCGCGCGGCTGGATGTCTATGGAGAAACCATCGAGACGCCGGGGCGCATCACCCGCGACAGTGCCTCTGTCGAAGAAGGGCAGACAGGCCGCCTGCTCTTTGCCCGGCTGGACGAACCGCAAGGTTTCAAGCCCGGCGATTTCGTCACGGTCGACGTCACAGAGCCGCAGGTGGAGAATGTTGCCCGTCTGCCCGCCAACGCGCTTGGCGCCGATGGCACGGTGCTGGTGCTTGCCGGTGAGGATCGGTTGCGGGTGCTGCCCGTCACGCTGGTCCGGCGGCAGGGCAATGACATCCTTGTGCGGGGCGAGGATATCGACGGTGTCGAGGTCGTGGCCGAACGCAGCCCGCTGCTTGGCCCCGGTATCAAGGTCCGTGCCCTGCGCAACAATGCCGCCGCACAAGAGGCCGCCGCCGACCTGATCGAGCTGAGCGAAGACCGCCGTGCGCGCCTGCGCGGCTATGTCGAGACCAGCGATATGCCCGAGGCGATGCGCACGCGTCTTCTGGCCGAACTGGCCGAGCCACGGGTCCCGGCCCAGACCGTTGAGCGGCTGGAACGCCGCATGGGCGGCTAAGCCATGGTGCGGGATCTGCCTGTCCGCGCCAGTGGCGTGATTTCCTATTTCACGCGGCACCGCACCGCCGCCAACCTGCTGTTGGTGGTGCTTGTGGTGCTGGGGCTTGCTGCCGCACCGCGCATGCAGGCGCAGTTCTTCCCCGATGTGATCGTCGACAATGTGACGGTCGGGGTCGTCTGGGACAGCGCCAGTGCCGAGGATGTGGACAGCGCCATCGTACAGATGCTCGAACCGGCTCTGCTGGCCGTCGAGGGCGTCGAGGAAAGCTCTGCCACCAGCCGCGAGAACCGCGCAACCATCACGCTGGAATTCGAACCGGGCTGGGACATGGGCCGCGCCGCCGACGATGTGCAGGCCGCCGTCGATACGATCACCGACATGCCGGACGAGGCAGAAGAACCGACAGTGACGCGCGGCGCATGGCGTGACCGTGTCACGGACGTGGTCATCACAGGCCCGGTCGGGGTCGAGCAACTGGGCCAATTCGCCGATGAATTCGTGGTTCGGCTATATGATGCAGGCGTCACGCGCACCACCGTGCGCGGCGTGGCCGCGCCGCATACAATCGTCGAGGTGCCGGGTACCAACCTGATTGCCCATGACATCACCATGGCAGAAATCGCCGCTGTCATCGCTGCCGAGGCGGATACCGATCCGGCAGGCGACATCACGGGCGGCTCTACCCGCATCCGCGTGGGCGTAGAAAACCGGGCGGCGGACCAGATCGGCGCGCTTGTCCTGCGCTCCAACCCCGATGGGACCAAGCTGACAATCCGCGATGTGGCAGCGGTACGGATCGAGGGCTTGGACCGCAACCGCAGCTATTTCGTGGGCGACGATCCCGCGATCCAGATCCGGGTCGACCGGTCCGCACGCGGCGATGCCATCGACATTCAGACCCGCGTCGAAGAGGTCGCTGCACAGATGGAAACCACCCTGCCCGAGGGCACGGACATCAACCTGATCCGAACCCGGTCCGAGGCCATCTCGGGCAGGCTCGACATGCTGCTGGACAACGGGCTGACCGGGCTTGCGCTGGTGGTTGGTCTGCTCTTTCTCTTTCTCAACGCGCGCACGGCGTTCTGGGTCGCCGCAGGTATTCCCGTGGCGATGCTGGCCGCTGTCGCGCTGATGTATGTGGGCGGGCTGACCATCAACATGATCTCGCTTTTCGCGCTGATCATCACGCTGGGGATCGTGGTGGATGACGCCATCGTGGTGGGCGAACATGCCGATGCGCGATTGCGAAAATACGGCGAAAGTCCGGTTGTCGCCGCCGAGCGTGCGGCACAGCGCATGGCCCTGCCGGTCTTTTCCGCGACCCTCACGACGCTTATCGCGTTCTTTGGGCTGGTGGCCATCGGTGGGCGCTTTGGCGACCTGATCCTCGACATCCCCTTTACCGTGATCGTGGTGCTGACCGCGTCTTTGGTGGAATGCTTTCTCATCTTGCCGCACCACATGTCCAAGGCGCTGGCGCATGGGGATCGGGAATACTGGTATGACTGGCCCTCCCGCACGGTCAATCACGGCTTTACCTGGGTGCGCGAGCGGCTTTTCCGGCCCTTTATGGCGATGGTCGTGCGCGGGCGCTACGTGGTGATGGCCTGCATGATCGTTCTGCTGGCCAGTCAGGTCGCGCTCTTTATCAAGGGCGATGTGCAATGGCGTTTCTTCAACGCGCCAGAACGTGGCAGCGTCACAGGCAATTTCAGTATGGCACCGGGTGCGGCGCGGTCCGATACGCTGGAAATGCTGGCAGAGATGCAGCGTGCCACAGAGGAGCTTGGCCGCGAATATGAGGAAGAACACGGGCGCAACCCGCTTGATTTCGTCATCGCCGAGATCGGTGGCAATTCCGGCCCCGGACTGGCCGGCGCAGACACCAAGGATCCCGATCAGCTTGGCGCGATTTCCATTGAACTGATCGACGCGGATCTGCGCCCCTATTCAAGCTTTGCCTTTGTCGCTGATCTTCAGGACAAGGTGCAGCGCCATCCGCTGGCCGAAGAAGTCAGCTTTCGTGGCTGGCGCTCTGGGCCGGGGGGTGACGCGCTTGATGTAGAGTTTTTTGGCGCCTCCGCCGAGACGCTGAAAACCGCAGCCGAGGATCTGAAAGCCGCTGTCGCGCGCTTTCCAGAGGTGTCCGCCGTGCAGGACAACCTTGCCTATGACAAGGAAGAGCTGGTGCTGAACCTGACCCCACAGGGGCAGGCGCTTGGCTTTACCATAGACGAACTGGGCCGCGTGCTGCGCGCACGTGTCAACGGGATCGAGGCGGCCTCTTATCCCTACGGGCCGCGCAGTGCCGAGATCCGGGTAGAGTTGCCCGAGACAGAACTGACCGCGGATTTTCTTGAGCGCATGCAGATCCGCACCGCTGCGGGGGGGTATGTGCCGCTGGCCGATATCGTCTCAGTGCAGCAGCGCACCGGCTTTTCCACGATCCGCCGCGAAAACGGCATCCGCCATGTCAGCGTGACCGGCGATATTTCCGAGGATAACCCGGCGCGGGCCGCCGCCATAAACGAGGCGTTGGAGACAGAGATCCTGCCCGATATCGCCAGTCGGCATCAGGTCGAATGGCAGTTGAGCGGGCTTGCCGAACAGGAAGGCGAATTCCTCAACGACGCGCGCACGGGTCTGGTCTTGACCCTGTTGGGGATTTATCTGGTTCTGGCATGGGTCTTTGCCAGCTGGACCCGGCCTGTCGTGGTGATGGCGATCATTCCCTTTGGTCTTGTCGGCACGATCTATGGCCATGTGCAATGGGATGTGCCGCTGTCGATGTTCACGGTCGTGGGCCTGTTGGGCATGACCGGGATTATCATCAACGATTCCATCGTTCTGGTGACCACCATCGACGAACACGCGCGCGACCGTGGCATCATTCCGGCCATCATCGACGGGGCCGCAGACCGCCTGCGCCCCGTGCTGCTGACCACATTGACAACGGTTCTGGGGCTGACGCCGCTGTTATTCGAGGGATCAACACAGGCGCAATTCATCAAGCCGACGGTGATCACGCTGGTCTACGGTCTTGGCTTTGGCATGTTACTGGTGCTGTTGCTCGTGCCTGCTATCATGGCGATGCAGTACGATATCCAGCGCCAGCGCGCCGCATTGCGCCACGCGCTGTGGTTCCGTCAGCGGGGTGTGCGGCTTGGCATGATGACGGGTCTTGGTGTGATATTGATCTGGCTTGGCGCGACGCTTGGCATCACGGCGGTGACCGGCGCGCTGCCTGCGACCCTGACCCAAGCGCTGCCCGCGCTGGCAGACGCACCGGCCATGCCAATCGCGTTCGGTCTTTTCATTACGGGGGCCGCGCTTGTGACACTCTTGCTATATGCGGCGGCATGGGCGATTAAACTGGCCCGGCGTCAGCCAGCCTGACAGCCACGAATATCAACCGCACTGCCCGGCCCCAGAACGGTGATCCGCACAGCAGAACGCTGCACCGCAAAGGCGCGCCCCTCGACATGATGCAGGGTGGTTTCGGCCACCAGCTGCCCGCCCTCGCGGTATGTATCAGAGGGAGCCACCCAGATATTCGGATCGCCGATCTCGAACACGGCCAGTTCACCGCGTCCAAGGCTTGGCATGTCGATCACCGCGCGCAGGCCAAGACCGTCTTCTATCGGGGACAAATGGCAGGTGACCGGGCCGACCCCGGCCTCTGCTGCGGAATAGGGGCGCTCGGCCAAGGCCGCGACGATGACCGGATCAGGCCGAGACCGCGCCGTGCCCAGATCCTGCGAAATCGACAGGGTAATCGGCACGCAGACATCCTTGCAAATGCCCATGTCGATACTGCCAGAAAGTTTGATATCCCTGCCTTGCCTTTGCGGATCGATCCGCAGAGGCAGTGTGACAGTGCCATCATAGCCGATGGTGGTCAGCCCGCTCTGCACGATCTGGCGTGGTGTCGGCCATTCAATACGCACCGAAGACAGGTTTCGTGACCCGCCCCAGTTGAACTGCGGTGGAATGCCCGCATCGCCCGGCGCGCGCCAATAGGTCTTCCACCCGTCCTTGAGCGTCAGGCGAAGTCCGGCGACGTGACTGCCATCCGCAGCACGCCAGCCCGGCAAGATATCTGCCTGCACCAGATCCGATCCGCTTTGCGCCACGGCAGACACGGATGAGGCGGCCAGCAAGGCCGACGAAAACAGGACACTGCGCGTAAGCCCGGAAAACCTAGTCTTTGCGCAACGCATCAGGGTCAATAAGCGTTTCATCATCTCCACATGGGCAAGTGTGAGGGAAATGCCAACTCACATTCAAGCGAGAAATGCCGCCGACGCCATGGCGGAGCGCTTGCACCCTGCCCTTTGCACCGCCATCATTGGCGGGCTCGCAAAAAGGAGCCTGACGATTTGAGCCAGATCGACCTAAACGGAAAACTGCTGATCGCCATGCCGGGCATGGGCGACCCGAGGTTTGAACAAGCACTTATTTTCATGTGCGCCTATTCCCCCGACGGCGCGATGGGCCTGATCGTGAACAAGCCCGCCGATGACCTGCGTTTGCGCGACCTGTTCGAACAGCTGGACATCACGCAAGAACCGGAGGCGCGTGACCTGCCAGTGCATTTCGGCGGTCCGGTGGAACATGGGCGCGGGTTCGTGCTGCATGATTATGGCTATCACTCCGCCATTTCCACGCTGAATGTGAACGACGATTTCGCCATGACCGCCACGCTGGATATTCTTGAGGATCTTGCCGGTGGGCGTGGTCCTGCGCATAACATCGTGGCGCTTGGCTATGCCGGATGGGGGCCGGGCCAGTTGGAACAGGAAATGTCCCAGAATGGCTGGCTGACGGTCGAGGCCGATCACAAACTGGTCTTCGAGACCCCCAATGCCGAAAAGTGGGAAGCCGCGCTCAACAAGATGGGCATCAGCTCGCTTACCTTGTCGGCAGAGGCCGGACGCGCCTGAGAGCCGACCATTACTTGGCGTAGTCAGACCCTTCGTCATCCAGAATCGCCATCAGTTCGGCAAGGTGCCGATCGCCCTGCTCGGGATAGCCGTCCAGTTCCTTGGCCGTCTTTTCGGCGATGTCATCGGGCAGCACGCGCAGGGTCTGCCCGGTCTGTAGCGCACGGATATAGGTCTCTGCCGCGCGTTCGAAATAATACATCCGGTTAAAGCAATCCGCGACACTGTCGCCCATGACGAGGATGCCGTGATTGCCCATGATCATCACTTTTTTGGATGGGTCCGACAGATGCGCGGCGCAGCGCTCGCCCTCTTCCTCAAAGGCAAGCCCGCCATAGCCGTCGTCGATCACATAGCGATTGAAGAAGGTCGCGCAGTTCTGGTCAATCGGTGGCAGGCGGCTGTCCTCTAGGCTGGCAAGCACGGTGGCGTGGATCGAATGCACATGCATGAGGCAGCGGTGATGCGGACAAATCCGGTGCACCCCGCCATGCAGCCCCCATGCCGTGGGATCGGGCGCATCGGGCCGGTTGAGCGTATCGGGGTCGTTGGCGTCGATCAGAAGCAGATCAGATGCCTTGATCCGGGCAAAATGCCTCTGGTTGGGATTGATCAGGAACTGTGTACCATCGTCATTGACTGACAGGCTGAAATGATTGGCCACAGCCTCGTGCATGCCAAGCCGCGCCGTCCAGCGAAACGCGGCAGCAAGCTCTACGCGCTCCTGCCAATGGGCAATGTTCTGGGTGCTGTGGGCGATCTGCATGGCGGCCTCCGGTCCGGGAAATCTGGCGTGTTTCCCGGCACGCTACACGCAGAACGCGGACATGACAAAGGCATGGTGCCAAAGGCCGCTTAGCCGGGCCAGAGCGCGGTGCCGGGATGGAATTGCGACCACGCGAACCAAAAGGCCTGATGACTGCCAAGATCGGCACCGGCCCCATTGACGGCCCGGATCCCACCGCCATCAAGGCGCAGCCGCACATTGCCGAAACCGACCTCTTGCCCACGGGTGAGCGCTATCATCGCCGCACTGCGCTGAAAGGCGACAGGCGCGCCCCTATCGGTCACGACACCGATGATGTCCTCATGCACCGGCAGGCGCGGATCGACATCCCCCACCGGAAAAATCGGCCCCCTGGCATCGCGGTTGTTGCGGAAATCAAAATCCCGGCCACCCAGCGTGTCGTTGACCATTTCGCGCACCTCCATGATGCGGCGGGGATAGGCCCTGTCTGCGCCGTTCACCTCGACGCCAAAGACGATGTCGCTTTCCTTGAGCCATTTGGCCTCGGCAGCGGTGCTGTCGCGTCGGTTCTGCGCGGGATATTCTTCAAAAGGGGAACCAACCTTGGAGAGGCAGGTTGTGAGGATGTCGTGCAGGAGGTGCTTTTGGCGATACATCTCAAGCGTCACACATGAACGGTGGGTGCGCGGTGCAGTTGGTCGCTGCAACCCTGCCATGTGCCTTGGCGTTGGCACTGGTAGGAACGTTGCTGGTATTGGGGATGCGCGCCGACAGGCTTGCGTCTCTGACGGTGCCGGCCTTTCCGCTTCGCCTCGTTTTGACGGGGGCTGCGGGTGTTTTGGGTCTGCATATGGCACTGCGGCTGGCCCGGCCCGAAGGTACGTCGCTGGTCCGGGTCTGGCCTCTGGCGGTCATCCTGCTGCTGGCTGCGGGTGCGATATGTTGGGCATGGTTTTCAACCCCGCCCGGCACAAGGCAGATGGCGGTGATGGCCGTGACCATGGTGGCAACACCGATCGGAGCGCGCGTGCTGACATGGTAGCGATAGGCAAAGCCAAGCGGATAGGCGCGACAAGCGTCGGGATCATGGTCGGACGCCGTCTTTCGGCAGAGTCTCGACTGATGATGTTGGGCGCGGTGCGGCCTGCTTCCACGGTTTGGCCTTGAAAAACTTGGTCAGGCGCGCAACGGCGATGATCGCGGCAAAACCCGCGCAATTCACCGCCAATGCCGCCAGCGCGCCACCTCCTGCAAGATCCAGAAACGCGCCAAGCACCCGTGCCAGCACCATCGACGCCGCAAAAACCGCCAGCGATTGCTGCCCAACTTGCGAAACAACGCGGATAACGGCCCCGAAGACGCCCGATCGCTGCAGCCGCGCGCCGCCCTCACCCGCTGCGGCCCAGCACAGATAGGCGAGGCTCAGGAAATGCACGTAGCGCAGGATGCCGAAATCGGACTTGTTGAACAGACCCGTATTGGCAATGCGCCAGCCGCGCGCCCAGTCGAACCCGAACTCACGCATGCCGATATGCGACAGCGGCACATTCGCAATCACGATCAACAGCGCCAGCCCGATCAGCCACGGGTTCACCGGCGGTTTCGGAATCCAGCCGCGCATCAGGGCAAAGCCGGTGAAGAACACCAACTGCCAGCCGAACGGGTTGAAGTACCA
>CBFHML010000065.1:0-3066 GCA_965656855.1 Roseovarius sp. | reverse complement strand
CTGGGAGAGGGCGGCATCCGCCCGGTGCCGGATCACTGCCTTCAGGGGCTGCGGGCGCTTTGCGACGAAAAGGGCATTCTGCTCATCCATGACGAGGTGCAATGCGGCATGGGCCGCACGGGCCGGCTTTTTGCGCATGAATGGGCGGGGGCGGCGCCCGATATCATGATGGTGGCCAAGGGCATCGGCGGGGGCTTTCCGCTTGGCGCGGTGCTGGCGACCGAACGTGCGGCCTCGGGCATGACCGCCGGCACGCATGGCTCCACCAATGGCGGCAACCCTCTGGGCCGTGCCGTGGGATGCGCGGTGATGGACACAATGACCGCGCCTGATTTCCTGCCCGATGTCAGTCGCAAATCTGGCCTCCTGCGCCAAAAGCTCGAGGCGCTCGTGGCGGCACATCCGGATGTGTTCGAGGGCGTGCGCGGCACCGGCCTGATGCTTGGCCTGAAATGCCGCCTGCCCAACACCGATGTGGTGGCCGCCAATTACGCGGCGCTGCTTTGCACGGTGCCTGCCGGCGACAACGTGGTGCGCCTGTTGCCGCCGCTCACCATCTCCGACGAAGAAATCACGCTTGCCGTCACTCGGCTCGATGCCGCCGCTGCCTCTCTGGCCGCGCGCCGTGAACCGGCCCGCGCCTGATCCTTCATTTTGCCAGAAATATCCCGGGGGTCCGGGGGCAGAGCCCCCGCTACGCCGACAGTCAGAAAGTCCGTAAATATGAATCATTTTCTCGACATCCACAAAACAGATCAGACAGCGCTGCGCAGCATGATCGACGCCGCACGCAGCATGAAGGACGCGCGCCGCGGCCAGCCGCGTGGCACGCCGGATGCCGAACAGCCACTGGCCGGGCATATGGTGGCGCTTATCTTCGAGAAACCCTCGACCAGAACGCGCGTCAGCTTTGATGTGGGCGTGCGCCAGATGGGTGGGCAGACCATGGTGCTTTCGGGCACGGACATGCAGCTAGGCCACGGCGAGACCATCGCCGACACGGCCCGCGTGCTGTCGCGCTATGTCGATCTCATCATGATCCGCACCTTCGATGAGGCGGTGCTGACGGAAATGGCGGAATATGCCGACGTGCCCGTGATCAACGGTCTGACCGATCGCACCCATCCGTGTCAGATCATGGCCGATATCCTGACCTTCGAGGAACATCGCGGGCCTATCGCGGGCAAAAAGGTCGTCTGGACAGGCGATGGGAACAATGTCTGCTCGTCCTTCCTGCATGCAGCCGGTCAGTTTGGGTTCGATCTGACCTTCACGGGCCCTGCGCAGCTTGATCCCGAGCCCGAATTCGTTGGTTTTGCCCGCAACAAGGGTGTCAAGATCGCCATCGAACGCGATCCGGTGAAGGCTGTTCAGGATGCCGACCTGCTGGTCACCGACACATGGGTGTCGATGCATGACAGCCAGTCCAGCAAGGAGCGCCGTCACAATCTTCTGCGCGGCTATCAGGTCAACGAAGAGCTGATGTCCCACGCCAAGCCCGACGCGCTTTTCATGCATTGCCTGCCTGCGCATCGCGAGGACGAAGCGACCAGCGGTGTGATGGATGGTCCTCACTCGGTGATTTTCGACGAGGCCGAAAATCGTCTGCATGCGCAAAAAGCGATCATGCGCTGGTGTCTTGAAAAGTAGGGTCTGGGCAGGTCACGTTCGGCGCTTAGCTCGCAGCGTCGGGTCGGCCTCGGTCGGGTCTTCGGGCCACGGGTGTCTGGGATAGCGCCCGCGCATATCCTTGCGCACATCCGTATAAGAGCTGTTCCAGAAACCCGGCAGGTCCATTGTGGTCTGCACCGGGCGCCCCGCCGGTGACAAAAGCGTGACGCGCAACGGCTGCCCCGCCACGGTGGGATGGGTCTTTTGCCCGAACATCTCTTGCAGGCGCAGCGTGATCTCGGGGTTCTCGCCGCTGTAATCAATCGCGATCTCGCGGCCCAAGGGCGTGGTAAAGCGGCCCGGCACCTCACGATCCAGACGCTGCATCTGCTCATATGTCAGACTGTTGCGCAGCGCATCCAGCATGTCGAACCGCTTCCAGTCCTGCGCGCTTCGGACACCGTCCAGAAAGGGCAGCAGCCAGTCTTCCAGTCGCGCCATCAGTGCGGCCTCCCTCAGATCCGGAAAGCTGTCATCGCTTTGCCGCATCAACGCGACGCGCGCGGCAAACCGGCGTGCGGCATCTTTCCAGCCAAGCCCAAGCTCGCGCACGCCCTCTAGCATGGCCTGCGCCACGGCGTCGGATGGGGCGTCCTTCCACATGCGGTCATCCAGCACCAGAGCGCCGAACCGCTCCTGTCGCCGGGCCGTGACCTGCCCGGTGCGTTTGTCCCACAGGCACAGATCCTGCCAGTGGATTTTTTCTGCAAAAAGACGGCGCAGTTCCGGTTCGCTGATATCAATGGCCTGCCTGATGCGCGCCTCGCGCGGGTTGCCATCCAGATCGGTGGCCACGATCAGGCGTGTGCCTGCCAGCGGGTCCGTCTCGGGCAGGATCGCGCCCTTGCCGCCTGACAGCACATAGCGCGGTGCATCGCCCTTGCGGCGTAGCCCGATCCGGTCGGGATAGGCGAGGGCGGCCATCTCGGCGGCACTCATCGCGTTGTCCTTTTGGGCCTTGCCCCGCAGACGCCGTGCCTCGGTGCGGATGCGCTCTACGGCCCCCCGATTGGCGGGCCAAGGATGGCGCGCGGCATAGCCTTTGGGGTCGCGCAGCGCCTCCAGCCGCAGCGACAGATCCACCGGCGCGCCGCGTGCCAGTGGGTCGCGATCCGCCATCAATGCCGCCAGCGGGGCCGCCGGCGCGCCCGCCACCGCCAGCATATGCGCCAGCCGTGGGTGCAGCGGCAGCCCGGCCAGATCGCGCCCATGCGCCGTGATCAGCCCCTTGTCATCCAGCGCGCCCAACAGGCGCAGCAGCCCTTGTGCCTCGGCAAAGCTGGCGGGATTGGGCTGTGTGACGAACGGCATGTCCTGTGGGGCCGCCCCCCAGAGCGCCAGATCAAGCGCCAGCCCGGCCAGATCCGCCGCCTCGATCTCGGCCGGGGGATAGGC
>CBFHML010000064.1:0-1838 GCA_965656855.1 Roseovarius sp. | reverse complement strand
CGATCAATCTGCCCTCTTCGGGCGCGTCTGCCCCGTCTTGCCACGGGGCGACCCCGTGCAGCGCAAGCCGGTGGATCAGATACGCCTCCCCCGGGCCAGCACTGACAAGCCTGCGTGGGCATGTCTCGAACACCTCGCGCCTCGTGGCCTTGTAGATATCGGTCAGATCCACCTTGCCCCACTCCGCCGGGTCGACACCGTCCAGCGCTGTTTTGAACGCCCGGCGCATCACCTCGTGACTGCCCTCCCAGACACAAAGCGGGCTGGCCCCTGCCCCGGTCTGTGTCAACGGCAAGCCAAGGATATAGGCGTGCCGCTCCAACAGGTGCCGCCTGCGGTCCGGGCCAGTGGGCAGCAGCCCATCCACATGCGCCGCATCGCGTCGCTTGCGATAGCCAAAAGCCGTTTCATCCTCGCCATCACGGGGCCGCGGATAGCCGGGATAGATGATGGAAACCTGCGCTTTGTGCAGCGGCAAGGTGCCATAAAACCCGCACGCCACCTGCCACGCCTGACCACCTAGCACAGGCCCGCCCGCAACAGCCCCCGCCGCATCATTGGGAAGCGCATCGACCCCAACAAACCATGTGCCCTCGCATACCAGACCGTCACGCTGATCTGGATCGGCCACGCTGTGCAAAGCCGCCTCGCGCGCGATTTCAGCCCAGTCTCGCACAGGGGCCTCCGTTGGAAACACCGCCCAGCCAAGCTGCGTCAGCTCCTCGCTCACACCATCGCTCCTGTCACCTCTTGCAGCGCGTCCTCTACCAGTTCCGGCCCCGCATCGGGTCGCGTCACATTTTCCGACAGGTACCGCCGCCACGCCCGCGCGCCGGGCCGCCCGGCAAACAGCCCCAGCATATGGCGCGTGACCTGATGCAGCTTGCCGCCCGCCGTCAGATGCGCCTCGATATAGGGCAACATGAAGGCCACGGCATCCTCAGCCGTGCGATCAGGCTTATCGAGGCCGAAAATCCGGCGATCCGCACTGCCAAGGATATCGACGGGCCGATGATAGGCCGCACGCCCGATCATGACACCGTCCAGCCCGCCCTCCAGCCGGGTCTCGGCCTCGTCCAGCGTCTCGATCCCGCCATTGACGGAAATATGCAGGTTCGGAAAAAGCTGTTTCATCCGGTGCACAAGATCGTAATCCAGCGGCGGCACATCGCGGTTCTCCTTGGGGCTGAGCCCCTGAAGCCACGCCTTGCGCGCATGGATCGACACGCGCTGCACGCCCGCGGCCACGATCCGCGCAAGAAATTCGGGCAGCACATGTTCGGGATCCTGATCATCAACGCCGATGCGGCATTTCACCGTGATCTCAACATCCACCGCATCCCGCATCGCAGAGCAGCAGGCCGCGACAAGACCGGGATCCTTCATCAGCACCGCGCCGAACGTGCCCGACTGCACCCGGTCGCTCGGGCAGCCAACGTTGAGGTTGATCTCATCATAGCCCGCCTGCGCGCCAAGCCGCGCCGCCTGCGCCAGCTCCGCCGGGTCTGAACCACCCAGCTGAAGCGCAACGGGATGCTCCTCGGGGCTGTACTCCAACAGATGCAACGCCCCACCCCGAACAAGCGCAGGCGCGGTCACCATCTCGGTATAAAGCAAGGTCTGCCGAGACAACTGCCGATGCAGATAACGGCAATGCCGGTCGGTCCAGTCCATCATAGGCGCAATAGACAATCTAGCGTTTTGATTTATTTGCATTTTTTGTGTATCTTCAAACTGTTGGCGGCGGATGCTGCTACGCTGGAATACGCCCCAATATCCCCGAATTTGCCCCTCTACGACGACTCATTGCACACATGAGCCGCACACGAAAATGGCCT